>NZ_JBHXME010000105.1:0-38427 GCF_042721125.1 Streptomyces sp. NPDC058469 | reverse complement strand
CCCGTCTACGGCGACATCTCTGCGGCAGCCGCGCCTTGAAGGGGCGCGAGGAACGGCGCGACCAGCCCCCACCGGACCCGCAGACAACGCACCACCCCTCCAGCGGAGCGTTACGCAGCCGCCGGAGGCCTCCGCATCAGCGCCCTGATCGGGTGCCACAGCTCCTGCGGCAGTTCCGGGCCGGGGATCACGACAGCGTTGTCAGGAGCCGTACGCCATATCAGGCCGTCGGGGTGGTGCAGGACGGCGGTGATCTCGTCCGGGGTCGGCGGGGCGGCGTTGCCGCGCAGATAGACGGCCCGCATCCCGAGGTTGCGGAGCCTGGTCAGGGCCCGGGCGCGGTTGCGTGCGTGGACGAGAACGCGGACGCAGCCGTCACCCTGGGCGCTGGGTCTCGGCAGGTTCAGCGCCACCACCACGCTGCCGGTCGGCAGCTTGCAGAAACCTCCTGCGGACAATGCGGTCACACCTCCTGGCGGGTCGGATTCGATGTCGGTGTCAATAAGCCAAGCACAGGACGCACCTAAACACGGATCGGCGGCGACCCGCCAGGGGGTCACCGCCGATACGTTTCTGACCTGCGCTTTTACCGACTACTTCGTCGAAGGGCCGACCTGGAGGCTCACCGTCGAGCCGTCGTACGGCTCCTTGACGATCTTGATCCGGGTGTTGGTGTCAGTGATCTTGACACCGGCCGTCGGGTTCGACGTGTCGTAGTAGGTCGACTTCCCGTCGTCGAAGACCGGGACGCCGGGCTGCGACTTGACCTTGGTGGCGACGTCCGCGTTGTGCAGCGTCATCGAGTCCGTCCGGTACAGGCTGAACGGCGAGTCGTAGGCCTGGACGCGGTTGCGCATCAGGGTGCCGTTGGACCACTTCAGCTGCGCCGGGTGGGAGTCGATCGGGAGGATCAGACCCTCGCCGGGGTGCGCGCTGGTGTTGTCGTCCGCCTGCGAGGTGTCCCACTTCCAGATCAACAGGCCGTTCTGGTAGGCGTAGTGCTCCACCCAGTCCGGACGGGTCGTCGAGAAGCCGAAGTTGTACGGGCCGACCTTCAACACCTTGTCGTACGACACGTATTGGCGGTTCTCGGCGATGTAGTACTGCGCGTAGTCGTCCGTGAAGGACGAGCCGATGCGGGTGAAGCCCTTCGCCGTCCACGCGGCGTCGGCCGTCTCGGCGTTGTCGGAGAAGAGGGTGGCGCCGTCGGCGGTCACCGTGATCTCGTCGGCGGTGAAGCCCTTCTGCGCCACACCGCTGTCCGTCTGGTAGCGGAAGCGGACGTCGATCTTCTGGCCCGCGTAGGCGTCCAGCGGGTACGTCAGCTTCTGGTACGCGGCCGCCGTGCCGGTGAGGGCCGGGTTGCCGCTGCCGTCACGCGGGATGGCGGAGCCGTCGGCCAGCTTGCCGTCGATCGGGGTCCAGCTCGTGCCGCCGTTGGTGGACACCTCGGCGTAGAGGAAGTCGTAGTCGGCCTCGGCGTCGTACCAGCCGTCCAGCGTGAGCGCGGCGGACGCCTTGCCCGTCAAGTCGACCGACCGGGAAAGGGTGTTGCTCAGGTTGTTGCCGCTGCCGCTCCACCACTGCGTGGCGCCCTGCGCGGGGGCGATGACGTCGGTGGTGACCTCCTTCTGGGGCAACTGCACCACGAGAGCCTGGGGGTTCTTGGTGTTGTACTCCGCGACGCCCAGCGTGTGCTTCGACTTGGTGCCGGCCTTGGCCACGTCGTAGTCCAGCCAGCCCAGTTGGAGCTTGTCCCAGGCGTTCATGTCGCCGGGCAGGTCGCCGATGGCCTCCTTGCCGGTGCCGAGCCAGGAGCCGGACGACATCAGCGTCCAGAAGCCGGTGGAGTTCTCGCCGCCCGCGGTGTCGTACTCGTCGGGCAGGCCGAGGTCGTGGCCGTACTCGTGGGCGTAGACGCCGAGTCCGCCGTTCTCCGGCTGGATCGTGTAGTCGCCGATCCAGATGCCGGTATCGCCGACCTGGGTGCCGCCGAGCTTGTTGGTGTCCGGGCCGGTGGAGCCGGCGTCGGTGCCGAAGGCGTACCAGCGGTGGGCCCAGATCGCGTCCTCGCCCTGCGCGCCGCCGCCGGCGGACTCGTCCTCACCGGCGTGCACGATCTGGAAGTGGTCGATGTAGCCGTCGGGCTCGTTGAAGTTGCCGTCGCCGTCGTAGTCGTAGCGGTCCCACTGGTCGAACTGGGCCAGCTCCGTCTTGATCTCGGCGGCCGTGTCACCGGCGGCCTCGCGCTGGGCGACCCAGGCGTTGACGCCGTCCTGGACCGCGTACCAGGCGCCGGTGGACGCGCTGTTGGAGCCGTAACGGGCCTCGTTGTAGGGGACCTTGACCCAGTCGGTGACCTCGCCCTCGACCGAGTAGCGGCCCGAGGACTGCTTCTCGTAGTACTTCTTGAGCGACTCGGTGTTCTTGCCGGTGCCGAAGTACAGGTCCTGGAAGTGCGCCTGGTTGTAGTCCGCCTGCCAGGCCGTGGAGTTGTCCTTCGCGCGGTCGGGCGCGGCTATCTGGTTGTGCAGCGGGCCGACGGTGCCGCCGTAGCGGGTGTCGACCTTGTCGCCGAACTCGACCAGGATCGTGAAGATCTTGTCGGTCTTCTCGCGGCCCAGCTCGACGTACTTGCTCTTGCCGCCCTTGCTCTTGAGCTGGACGACCTGCGAGCCGTTGCGGTCCTTGACCGACGCCTTGCCGGATATGACCTGGTTCAGGGCCTCTTGGCGCTGTGCGTCCTGCGTCTTGCTCAGCGGGCCGTCGAGGTCGTGCTCCTTCTGTGCGACCGGTGCGGGGTCGTGCCGGTCCACACTGGCGGAGTTGGCCGAGGTACCGGCCTCCGCCACGGCGAACGTCGAGAACGTGGCGGTGGCCGCCGCGAGGGCGACGCCCACCGCGGCCGCTCTGAACGTCCAGGGTCTGCTGGTCACTTGAGGTCCTCCCCTGCGCACACTCGACCGCGCGGAAGGGGGGGTCCTGGAGTCATGGAAGGTCCGCGCGCGGTGAACGCGTGATAGTCAAGTGACGTTATTTGACTAGAGGTTTACGGGAAAAGACAGACCTTGACTTGAGCAGGACAAGTGCACTATGCGAAGCGGGGGTCCGCTTTACGGACACGCACGGCCGACTCGTATATCCCTCAACAGGCGCGTGCATCCGTCCACTTGGTGGACGGTATGACTCCGTGCGCCCCCCATGCACCGGAGCCGTGTGTTAGGTCACGCTTACTGCGTGTCCCGCTCGGGCATGCAGGCGAATAGAGTCGCGTGGCGGAACGCCAGGAACCGGCGGAAAACCAGGCCGACATCCTTGTCGCACCTCCCTTTCATAGCCTCCCCTCCATTCCCTAACGAGGACTCGATTGCCATGCCTCGTCCGACCGCCGCACAGCTCGCCTACGGTTCGTTCACCGTGATCTTCTCGACACTCGCCATGCTGCTGCTGTCACAGACGAACTCGGGTCTGGGCATCGCGGTCATCGCATGCGCGGCACTCGCCCTCGGGCTGCTCGTCTCCCTGACGGTGCCGCAGCCGAGGACCCGCGCCGCGGCAGCCGCCCAGGCCGCCCCCCAGACCGCGGCACCGGCCGCCCCGCGGCAGCGGCGGGTACCGGTGTCGGTACGGCGGGAGACCGTGTCCGCCGCCGCCGTGTCGTCCGCGGAGCCGGTACGGGAGCGGAGCACTCCCTAGACCAAGCCCAAGGCCAAGTGCCAGTTCAGTCACGCGAATCGGCGGGTCCGTAGACCACGGACCCGCCGATCGCTGTGTGCACCCCGGGTGTTGTCCCCCGGTCACCTCAACGCGTGCTGACCACCACGGTCTTGGCGGCCTTGTCGTGCAGACCCTGCTTGTACGGCTTGTCGAAGAAGCTCCAACCACCGCTGATCGCGGTCCAGATGCAGGCGCAGCAGAACGCGAACGGGATCCACAGCACCGCCGCGCGGATCAGGTTGGTCTGCACGGACGGCGTCGACCCGTTGTCGAGGTTGGCCACGCGCAGGCCCAGCCACTTCTTGCCGAGCGTCTGGCCCGACTTGGCCATCATCACGGTGTCGTAGCCGATGTAGAGCACGGCCGCGATGAGCGACTGCCCCAGCGACCTGGCGTACGACGCGCCGTTGGAGCCGACGTCGTACTCGTGGACGCCGAAGGCCCAGGTGACCAGCCAGACGACGATGCCGACGAGGATCAGGTCGATGATCCGGGCGAGCGTGCGCCGGCCGCTGTCGGCGAGCGGGGGCATGCCGGCCAGCGGATCGCTCGGGTAGGAGCCGCCGCCGTAGGGGTCACCGCCACCGCCGCCGTACGGAGGGGGCTGCGGAGGCTGGTCGCCGCCGTACGGCGGGTCGTACGGTGAGCCCGATCCCTGGCCAGGAGGGGGCTGCTTCCTGAACGGGTCGTCTTCCGGCGGCTGCTGGCCGGAGCCCGGAGGCGGTTCGGTGCTCATGGCCCGAGTCGACCGCGAACCGTGCCGCTCCGCATCCGGCGAGCGGCCGTCCGAGGTACGGAATCAGCTACCTCGGACGCCGTACGCCCCTATGCCGCTACGAACGTATGTGCTGCCTTGTCGTGCCAGCACTGGCGCCAGGGCCGGTCGAACAAGCACCAGGCGACACCGACGACGCCGATGCCGAGCAGGCCCGGGACGCTGTACACCAGCCAGCGGCGCAGCGCCGCGCCGAAGGCGGGCGGCTCGTGGCTCTCGATGCCCCGGACCTCCAGACCGCAGAGCTTCTTGCCGAGGGTGCGGCCCCACCTGGCGGTGGGCAGCGCCTCGTAGAGGACGCCGAAGAGGAGGAGGACGGCGAGGACGATGCCCAGGTAGGCGGCCGTGGTGCCGTCCAGCAGCCAGACCGTTTCGGTACGGCCGGAGAGCTTGGCCGCGTCGATCTTCTCGTTGAGGTGGTCGGCCGCCTTGGTGCCCAGCGGTACGGCGGCTGCCGCGGTGACCGCGCCGAGCACGACGGTGTCCACGAGCCGCGCGACCAGCCGCTTGCCGAGCCCCGCGGGCCGCGCCTCCGACTGCCGCCGGGCCGCCGCCTGGAACACGTCCTCGACGGGCGGCTTCCAGGGCGCTACGGGCCCTTCCTCCTCCCCGGCCAGCCGGTGCACCTGCTGCGCCCAGGAGGGCTGCCCGCCACCGGATCCGGCGGCCATGGGCGTGGCCACGGCGGCGCCCTGCGGCTGCGCGGGGCCCGGTTGCTGAGGGACGCCGGGGGCGGACTGCTGGGGGCCGGAGAGGGCCGTGGAGGGGGCGGGAGCGGCGGAGGCGGGTGCCCCGGTGCCGGTGCCCGCCTGGCCCGCCTGGACCTGTGCGGCGGCGCGGGCGGCGGCTGCCTTTCCGGCGCCGAAGCCGGGGCCGGAGGGGTCGGTGGAAGGGGTGTTCCCGGCGGGGTCGTCGGGGCCGAAGCCGCCGACGGCGGAGCCGGTTCCCACGGGACCCTGCGGACCGGAACCACCGGCAGCCGAGCCGGAGCCTGCCGCCCCTTGCGAGCCGAACCCACCCGCACCGGACCCCGCCGAACCCTGCGAGCCCTGCGGACCAAAGCCGCCCGCGTTCCCCGCGCCCCCGCCCTGCGCCCCCGGCGCCCCGCCCTGTTGGGGCGTGCGCGGGGTCGGGCGGCGGAAAGTGGTCGTGCCCTCGTCGGGGACGGGGCTCGACGGGGACGGGATGTCCGCGCCCGGGGTCGGGCGGCGGAAGACGAAGGTGCCGGGGTTGGGCGGGTCCTCCGAGGGGACCGTCGCCGAGCCGTCCGGGTGGGCGGGGTTGTCGGCGGGCACCCTCGGGTCCGCGCCCGTTCTCGGGTCCGGGGAGCCCCAGGAGACGCGGCGGTCCTGATCGCCGCCGAAGCCGCTCTGGTGGGCGCGGTCCGCGCCCCACGCGGCCGCCGGCTCGGGGCGGCTGCCGTGCTGGGCGTCCGCCGGGCTCACCCGGTTGTCCGGCGCAGGGTCCTCGTCGAAGAAGTGCGGCCCGGTCTCCTCGACCGACTGGCCCGGACCGCCCGGCGCGCCGAGCGGCAGCCCGTCCGACGGCGCCGGGCGGCTGGTGCCGGGCACCCAGGCCGCGCCGTTCCAGTACCGGACATAACCAGGAATGGACGGGTCCGGGTAGTACCCCTCGCGGGGCCTGTCGTCACCGGGTGCCGGGGTTGGGGCGCTCATGTCCGTCGTCCCGTATCTGCTCGGAGGTCAAATGGGGGTGTCCACATCTACCAGACCCGTGCGACCGCCACTGCCCGTCCCACCGGACCCGCCCCTTTCCGGGCAACCTCGTGCACGGAGTCCACACGCCCCGAAGCCCCGCGAAGCCTTCGTGACGCCGCGCGGAAAAAAAGATTCCCGAAGTCGCGTAATGCTTACGCCCGCACGCCCTCTCCACTCGTACGGGCCCACCGCGGGGCCCGGTCAGCGAGAGGAGTCACACGTCATGCACACAGTCGTAGAGCGGGAGTTGGAGCTCAAACTCATCCTGTCGCCGGAGCGGAGCATTCCGGTACCGGCCCGGCTGAGCTACCGCACCGACGACCCGTACGCCGTCCACATCTCCTTCCACATCAACTCCGAGCACCCCGTGCACTGGACGTTCGCCCGCGAACTGCTCGTCGAGGGGGTGTTCCGGCCGTGCGGGCACGGGGACGTGCGGGTGTGGCCGACGAAGGTGGAGCGGCGCAGCGTCGTCCTGATGGCGCTGAGTTCACCCGACGGGGACGCCCTCCTGGAGGCCCCGGCGGCCCAGGTGTCGGCGTGGCTGGAGCGCACCCTGCGGGTGGTACCTCCGGGCTCTGAGGCCGAGCAGCTCGGCATCGACGACGGCCTGGCCGAGCTGCTCGCACCGACCCCGGCCGACGATCTGTGGCTGCGCGACCCGTGGCCGTCCGACGAGTCGCGGGACGGGGAGTGAGTTCAAAAAGTGTGTCACTTCCGGCGAAAGTGTCACACTTTTTCGAGGAGGGGTACCCGCCGGACGCCCGGACGCCTCAGAACAGCTTGCCCGGGTTGAGGATCCCCAGCGGGTCGAAGGTCGCCTTGACCGCCCGTTGCATCTCGACGCCCACCGGGCCGATCTCGCGGGCCAGCCACTCCTTCTTCAGGACACCCACGCCGTGTTCGCCGGTGATGGTGCCGCCGAGTTCCAGGCCGAGGGCCATGATCTCGTCGAAGGACTCGCGGGCGCGCCGGGACTCGTCGGGGTCCTGCGCGTCGAAGCAGACGGTGGGGTGCGTGTTGCCGTCACCGGCGTGCGCGCAGACGCCGATCGTCAGCCGGTACTTCTCGCCGATCCGTTCCACCCCTTCGAGCATTTCGCCGAGCCGCGACCGGGGCACGCACACGTCGTCGATCATCGTGGTGCCCTTGACCGCCTCCAGCGCCGTGAGCGACAACCGCCGCGCCTGGAGCAGCAGTTCGGACTCGGCCGCGTCCTCGGCGGGGACGACCTGCGTGGCTCCGGCCGCCTCGCACAGGGCTCCTACGGCGGCCAGGTCGGCGGCCGGGTCCGACGTGTCGAAGGCGGCGAGCAGCAGCGCCTCCGTGGTCTCGGGCAGTCCCATGTGCGCCAGGTCGTTGACGGCCTTGACGGTCGTACGGTCCATCAGTTCGAGGAGGGACGGCACGTGCCCGCCGGCCATGATCCGGCACACGGCGTCGCACGCCGCCGCCGCGGACCCGAACTCGGCCGCCAGGACGAGCTGTTGGGGCGGCTGCGGCTTCAGCGCCAGGATCGCCTTCACGACGATCCCGAGCGAGCCCTCCGAACCGACGAACAGCCGGGTCAGGTCGTACCCGGCGACCCCCTTGGCCGTACGCCGGCCGGTGCTCATCAGCCGGCCGTCGGCGAGGACGACGTCCAGGCCGAGGACGTACTCGGCCGTCACCCCGTACTTCACGCAGCACAGGCCGCCGGACGCGGTGCCGATGTTGCCGCCGATCGTGCACATCTCCCAACTGGAGGGATCCGGCGGGTAGCAGAGGCCGTGTTCGTTGACCGCGCGGGAGAGCGTCGCGTTGATGACGCCCGGCTCGACGACCGCGATGCGGTCGACCGGGCTGATCTCCAGGATGCGGTCCATCTTGACGAGGGACAGCACGACGCAGCCCTCGGTGGCGTTCGCCGCACCCGACAACCCGGTGCGGGCGCCCTGCGGGACGACCGGGACGCGCAGCTCGGTGGCGACGCGCATCACGTGCTGGACCTGTTCGACCGTGCGCGGCAGCACGACCACGGCCGGGGTGCCGGACGGGCAGAAGCTCGCCATGTCGTTGGCGTACGAGACCGTGACGTCCGGGTCGGTCAGGACGGCCTCGGCGGGCAGCCCTGCCAGCAGCCGGTCGACGAGGGTCCCGGTGTCCTGGTCGCGAGGCGCTTCGATACGGCTCATGATCACAGCGTCGCACTCGCGGCCATCGGTGTGAACCCCGTCCGCGCGTGGCTTTGGGTGCCGGGATGTGGTCGTCGTACTGACGCACAGTGAGCGCCATGGAGAACGAACAGCGGAGGCCCGGTACGTCCCTGGTGGCGGAAGCGCGGGGGCGCCGCTCCCCCGTTCTGCGGCGGGTGCTGATCGCCACGGTCGCCGGGTATGCCGTGGCCGGCGGTCTGCTGGTGCTGCTGCCCGAGGAGCCGCGTCCGGCGCCGCCGCCCGCGCCGGGACCCAAGGCGCAGGCGCTGACGGCGGTGAGCGCGGGGGTGCCGGCCGCGCTGCCCGACCTGGCCGCGCTGATCGGCGACCGTGAGACGCGGGTGCGCGTCCATCCGCGGGACGCGCGGTCGTGGGCGGTGCTCGGCTCGGCCTACGTGGAGCAGGGGCGGCGGACCGGGGACACCCTGTACTACCCGAAGGCCGAGGAGGCCCTCCGTACCTCGCTGAAGGTGCGCGCGAAGGGCAACGACGCGAGCTCCGTGGCGATGGACGGCCTGGCGGCCCTCGCGAACGAACGGCGGGACTTCCGCGCGGCGCGCACCTGGGGCGAGGCCGCGGTGAAGGCGGCGCCGCGGCGGTGGACGACGTATCCGCTGCTGATCGACGCGTACACCGGCCTCGGCGACTACAAGGCGACCAAGCGGACCCTCGACAAGCTGCTGGAGCTGCACACCGGACCCGCCGTGATGGCGCGCGCCGCCGCCGTCTACCGCGACCGGGGCTGGCGCGAGGACGCCGCCGCCCAGCTCGCCGACGCGGCGGCGAAGGCCACCGCACCCGCCGAACAGGCGGCCTGGCTGCAACGGGCCGGGGAGCTGGCCTGGGAACGCGGGGACCGCGAGGTCGCGCTACGGCACTTCGAGGCGGCCGTACGGCTCGACCCCGACCAGCGGGAGGCGCTCGCCGGTGAGGGGCGCGCGCTCGCGGCGCTGGGCCGCACCTCGGAGGCCCTGAACGCCTACCAGGTCGCCCTCGCCAAACAGCCGACCCCCCAATACGCCCTGGAACTGGGCGAGTTGTACGAGTCGCTGGGACTCGCGCAGGCCGCCCGTGTCCAGTACGACACCCTGCGCGCCCTCGCCGCCAAGGACGCGGCGGCCGGGGTCGACGACGAGTTGGTCCTCGGCGTGTTCGAGGCGGACCACGGCGACGCGCGGGACGCCGTACGGCGGCTGCGGGGCGAGTGGACCCGGCAGCCCGGGATCGCGGTGGCCGACGCGCTCGGGTGGGCGATGCACCGGGCCGGGCAGGACGAGGAGGCACTGAAGTTCGCGTCGGCGGCGACGGACAAGGTGCACGGGGGCGGGGTGCGGGACGCGCTGTACGCGTTCCACCGCGGCATGATCGAGCGGGAGTTGGAGAAGTACGCGTCCGCGCGCCGCCATCTTCAGGAGGCGTTGCAGATCAACCCGTACTTCTCGCCGCTGCGGGTGCCGCTGGCGCAGGCGGCGCTGACGGCGCTGGGCGAGCCGTCCGAGGAGGGGCTGCCGACGGACAAGGAGCCTCAGGAGAGGACGAGTTGAGCCTCCTGGTCAGACCGCTGCCGTGCCGATGAGTGCGTTGCGGGTGACCAGCGCGGCCAGTTCGTCCTCCGTCAGCGACTCCGTGCCGGCGGGCCTGCGGGGCAGGACCATGTAGCGGGTCTCCGCGCTGGAGTCCCACACGGTGATGTCCGTGGCCGTGGGCAGTTGGAGGCCGAACTCGACCAGGACGGACCGGGGTTCGCGGACCACGCGGGAGCGGTAGGCCTCCGACTTGTACCACCCCGGGGACGGGCCGAGGAGTGCGAGCGGGTAGCAGGAGCAGAGGGTGCAGACGATGACGTTGTGCGTCGCGTCGGTGTTCTCGACGACCCGCAGCCGCTGGAACGAGCCGTCCATGAAGCCGAGTTCCCGCACGGCCGCCGTGCCGTCCGTCAACAGCCGTTCCCTGTACGGCTCGTCGGTCCAGGCGCGGGCCACCACCCGTGCGCCGTTCGCCGGCGACGCGCCCGCGAGGAACGCGTCGAGCACCTCGTCGACCGCTCCGCCCGGGACGACCCCCTTCTCCTCCAGCAGGGTCTCAAGTCGCCGCACCCGCCGGGAGATCGAGGCGTCCTCGTGGTCACCGCTCATCGTCACGATCCTCTTCGCACGCTTCCAAATAGCTTTCCCACAGGTCCAGTACGACGTGATGGTCGCCCTCGCCCCACAGGTCCCGGGCCGCGAACCGCACCGCGTACACCTGCTCCACCGGCGCGTCCCCGCTCCCCCGCGCACTGACGTCGGCCAGCTCCGCCCGCCCCTCCGGCTCTACGACGACACCGGACTTGCCGCGTGCGTAGCGGGGCAGCCGGGTGTGGTGCGGCGGGTCGTGCGGGAAGGTCCGGACGCGGGTGCCGGGCGGGAAGCGGTCAGTCATCCGGCTCCCCCAACTCACCCGGTTCGAGCACGCCCTTGCGTTCCAGCAGGGTGGTGATCGCGGTGAACCAGCGCTCGTAGTACGACATCGACAGGTACGCGGCGGGCGGGATCGCCTCGATCGCGTCCCGGAACTCGTTGGTGTTGAAGATCCCTTGCGCGCGCAGGGCGTTGAACAGCCCGACGACCCGCGCCTCCCAGTCGGCGTGGAAGGGCTCGGGGTCGTCGGTGGTGTCGATGGCACCGAAGCCCTGGGTGCCGCCCACGTCGTTGATCCTGGCCATGGGTGCAGCGTACGGCCGTAGGCACGTCTACGGCTTGAGGCAGAGCGAGAACTGCCGTGCCCCCGCCTCCCCGGACGCGAACCCGACGCACAGGCGGGTGCGGGGCTTTCTGCGGACGGCGAGGCCCTCCGGTTCGCGGTAGGTGAGGTTGTAACCGGCCTCCGTGCGGGACCGCTGGACGAGTTCGCCGGTGCGGATGTCGAGACAGGAGACGTAGGTGTTGCCGTGTTTCGCGGGCGGGTTGGTGGTGGAGTCGTAGGCGGAGCCCGCGAGTTGGTAGAGGTAGTCGCCGTCGAGGGCGTAGCCCTGGAACGGAATCGCCGGGTTCGGGTGGGCGCCGGTCTGGGCGATGTCGGCGACGGGCGTGGAGTAGTCGCGGGCTACGAAGGCGTCCAAGTCCCAGACGCGGTACCGGGGTTGGTTGGCCAGGCGGTAGCGGATCGCGATGCGGTTCGATGCCATGCAGACCGCGGGCTGGTTGTTGGCGGAGTTCGCGATCGGCTTGCGGATCGCGACGTCGGCGGCGGTGCGGACCGCACCGTTCACGAAGTGGAAGCGGGTGACGGCCTGGCCGTAGGCGCCCCCGGAACCGGCCGTCGCGGCGGCCTCGGTCCAGATCCACACGTCGCCGCCGGAGGTGTTCTGCACGCCCATGCTGACCCCGTGCCCGAAGCCCTGGAGGTGCATGTGGCCGAGCAACGTGCCTGTGTAGTTCAGCTGGTTGAGGCACAGGTTGCCGGCGTCGGCGCCGCCCGTTCTCAACTGCAGGACGTACAGGCGCTGGTGGACCTCGTCGAGGGCGAACGACTGGAGGACCGTGGGCTCGTGCAGGGTGCCCTTCTGCCACAGCCAGCGTACGGCGGGTGCGGTCAGGTCGATCGGCGCGACGGCCACGGTCCTCCCAAGTCCCTTGCGGGACCCGTGGGTTACAGGTTGCCCCGCATCTCCTGCTCCCGCTCGATCGCCTCGAACAGCGCCTTGAAGTTGCCCTTGCCGAAGCCCATCGAGCCGTGTCGCTCGATGAGTTCGAAGAACACCGTAGGACGGTCCTGGACCGGCTTGGTGAAGATCTGGAGAAGGTATCCGTCCTCGTCGCGGTCGGCGAGGATCTTCAGCTCGCGCAGGGTGTCGACGGGGACGCGGGTGTCGCCGACCCACTCGCCGAGGGTGTCGTAGTAGGAGTCGGGGGTGTCCAGGAACTTCACCCCGGCCGCGCGCATCGTCCGTACCGTCCGCACGATGTCGTTGGTGTTGAGCGCGATGTGCTGGACGCCCGCGCCGCCGTAGAACTCCAGGTACTCGTCGATCTGCGACTTCTTCTTCGCCACGGCGGGCTCGTTGATCGGGAACTTGACCTTCAGCGTGCCGTCGGCCACGACCTTCGACATCAGGGCGCTGTACTCGGTCGCGATGTCGTCGCCCACGAACTCCTTCATGTTCGTGAAGCCCATGACCTTGTTGTAGAAGCCGACCCACTCGTTCATGTGGCCGAGTTCGACGTTGCCGACGCAGTGGTCGATCGCCTGGAAGGTGCGGTGGGCGGGGGCCGCGACGAGGGGGTCGGCGGGGGCGAAGCCGGGGAGGTACGGGCCGTCGTAGCCCGTGCGCTCGACGAGGGTGTGGCGGGTCTCGCCGTAGGTGGCGATCGCGGCGAGGACGACCGAGCCGTGCTCGTCCTTCAGCTCGTACGGCTCGGCGAGCGAGCGGGCGCCGTGCTCGACGGCGTACGCGTACGCGGCACGCGCGTCCGGCACTTCGATGGCGAGGTCGACGACACCGTCGCCGTGCTCGGCCACGTGCCGGGTGAGGAACTCGCCCCAGGGGGTGGCGGGCTTGATGACGGAGGTGAAGACAAAGCGGGCGGAGCCGTTGGTGAGCACGTACGAGGCGGTCTCGCGGCTGCCGTTCTCCGGTCCGGAGTAGGCGACCAGCGTCATGCCGAAGGCCGTGGAGTAGTAGTGCGCCGCCTGCTTGGCGTTGCCCACGGCGAAGACGACCGCGTCCATTCCCTTGACCGGGAAGGGATCGGCCTGCCGGGCGGTGTCGGGAGTGGGGTGAGTGTTCGCAGAAATGACAGCCATGGTGGAAGGCTCTCCCTCCTTCGCAAGGTGCGCAATAGTTCGTGTATCGGCTGGGCAATATGTTCAGTGGTACGACAGTGTCGGCGGGCTTTGTGTACAGGATGACCACCGGGCCAGAAAAAGAAGCGGCGGGCAGCATGGGGATCGATCGTCTGGACGGCCGGATCATCGTGCTGCTGGCCGAGGAGCCGCGTATCGGGGTGCTGGAGATGTCACGGCGGCTCGGGGTGGCCCGGGGGACGGTACAGGCGCGGCTGGACCGGCTTCAGTCGAATGGAGTCATCCGGGGATTCGGGCCGCAGGTCGATCCGGCGGCACTCGGCTACCCGGTCACGGCGTTCGCGACGCTGGAGATCCGGCAGGGGCAAGGCCCGGACGTACGGGCGCACTTGGCGACCGTCCCCGAGGTCCTGGAACTGCACACCACCACCGGCAGCGGCGACATGCTGTGCCGGCTGGTGGCCCGCTCGAACGCCGATCTCCAGCGGGTCATCGACCGGGTTGTCGGTTTTGATGGCATTGTCCGGGCCGCCACCGCGATCGTGATGGAGAACCCGGTTCCGCTGCGGGTCATCCCACTGGTGGAACAGGCGGCCCTGGATCAGGAGAGGACGACCTGGCCGACGTAGGGGTGTGGGCATGTGAGCTTCTGGGAGTACTTGGACAACCGGCACCAGCAGCTGCTCACCGACGCCTACCAGCACGCCAGCGCGGTCTTCCAGTGCATGGTCGTGGCCACCCTGATCGGTGTGGTGATCGGGGTCGTCACGTATCGGAGCGAGTGGGCGGGCAACCTGGCCACCACGGCCACCTCGACCATTCTGACCATTCCGTCGCTCGCCATGATCGGTCTGCTCATTCCGATCGTCGGACTGGGCGTTCCGCCCACCGTGATCGCTTTGACCCTGTACGGCCTGCTGCCGATCGTCCGTAACTCGATCGTGGGTCTGCGCGGGGTCGACCCGTCGCTGGTGGACGCGGCGAAGGGCATCGGGATGTCCCGGCTGATGCGGCTGATGCGGGTCGAACTGCCGCTGGCCTGGCCGCCGATCCTGACCGGTATCCGGGTCTCCACCCAGATGCTGATGGGCATCGCGGCCATCGCGGCGTACGCCTCCGGTCCTGGCCTCGGCAACGAGATCTTCCGCGGTATCGGGTCGCTGGGCAGCAAGAACGCCCTCAACCAGGTGCTCGCGGGGACGCTCGGGATCATCGTCCTGGCGCTGCTGTTCGACGCCGCGTACGTCCTTCTCGGACGGCTGACCATTCCCAGGGGGATCCGTGCCTGAGCGATCCGCGTCCGAGCGATCCGTTTCCGAGTCGACGACCACGACCTCCGGTGCCTCCATCGAACTGGAGAACCTGACCAAGCGGTATCCCGGCAGCGCCGACCCGGCCGTCGAGAGCGTCAACATGGAGATCAAGGCGGGCGAACTCGTCGTCTTCGTCGGGCCCTCCGGCTGCGGAAAGTCCACCACGCTCAAGATGATCAACCGGCTGATCGAACCGACCGGCGGCCGTATCCGCATCGACGGCGAGGACGTCACCGACATCGACCCGGTGAAGCTGCGCCGCAAGGTCGGCTACGCGATCCAGTCGAGCGGTCTCTTCCCGCACATGACCGTCGCCCAGAACATCGCGCTGGTCCCGAAGATGATCGGCTGGTCGAAGTCCCGGATCAGGAACCGGGTGGAGGAGATGCTCGACCTGGTCGGGCTGGACGCCGGCGAGTTCCAGGGCCGTTATCCGCGCCAGCTCTCCGGCGGGCAGCAGCAACGTGTGGGCGTGGCACGGGCGTTGGCTGCCGATCCGCCGGTGCTGCTGATGGACGAACCGTTCGGCGCGGTCGACCCGATCACCCGCGATCACCTCCAGGACGAGTTGATCAGGCTCCAGCACGAACTGCACAAGACGATCGTGTTCGTCACGCACGACTTCGACGAGGCGATCAAACTGGGCGACCGGATCGCGGTGTTGCGCGAACGCTCGCACATCGCGCAGTTCGACACCCCGGAGGCGATCCTCACCAACCCGGCGGACGACTTCGTGTCCGGGTTCGTGGGCGCCGGGGCGGCCCTGAAGCGGCTGAACCTGACCCGCGTACGGGACGTGGAGATCACCGACTACCCGACGGTGACCGTCGACGACCCGCTCCAGAACATCTTCGACAAACTCCGGGACAGCGGCACCAACGAGATCCTGCTGCTCGACAAGCGCGGCCGGCCCTACAAGTGGCTGCGGCGCGGGGACATGATGCGCGCCAAGGGTTCGCTGGCCCGTGCGGGCACGCTGGTCAGCGACACGGTGACCCGGGACGCGACGCTCCGGGACGCGCTGGAGGCCGTACTGACGGACAACGCGGGGCGGGTCGCGGTCACCGGGCGGCGCGGGGAGTACACCGGCGTCGTCGACATGGAGACGCTGATGAACTCCGTGCACGAACTGCTGGAGGCCGACCGGCTGGAGGCGATGGAGGCCCAGCACGAGCTGGAGGAGGCCCGGGCCCTCCAGACGCACGCCGAGCAGGAAGGCGCCGGAGGGGAGGAGAAGGCGTGACCACTCCCGAGTTGGAAGACGAAGAGACCGGGACCGAGACCGAGGCCACGCCTCCGCGCCCGAGCCCCCCGAAGCGACGCATCAGCTGGCAGAAGCTGACGTTCCTGCCCGCCGCCCTGGTGGCGATCCTGCTGGCGACCTGGCTGTGGTTCAACCAGGCGCACCTGGACGCCATTTCGGAGAACGCACTGTCCAACGGCCAGGTCTCCAAGGCCCTTTGGCAGCACGTCCAACTGACCGTGATCTCCACGTTCTTCGTGCTGATCATCGCGATCCCGCTGGGCATCCTGCTGACCCGCAGGGCGTTCCGCAAGGCTGCCCCAGTCGCGATGACGTTCGCCAACATGGGCCAGGCCACCCCGGCGATCGGCCTGTTGGCCCTGCTGGTGATCTGGCTCGGCACCGGCGAGAAGGCTGCCCTGATCGGCATCATCATCTACGCCGTCCTGCCGGTCCTGTCCAACACCATCGCGGGCCTGAAGGCCAACGACCCCACCCTCCTGGAAGCGGCCCGAGGCATCGGCATGTCCCAACTCGGCGTCCTGGCAAAGGTGGAGCTCCCGCTCGCCGTCCCGCTGATCCTGGCCGGCGTGCGAACGGCCCTGGTCCTCAACGTCGGTACGGCGACCCTGGCCACCTTCGGCGGGGGCGGCGGCCTGGGCGTGCTGATCACCACCGGCATCACCACTCAGCGAATGCCCGTCCTGGTGCTCGGCTCGATCCTCACGGTCAGCCTGGCCCTGCTCGTGGACTGGCTGGCCTCCCTGGCCGAACTGCTCCTCCGCCCGCGGGGGTTGGAGGTGGGCACGTGAAACGCACCTGTCTCCTGCTGGCCGGGACGCTGGTCGTCGTCTCCGGCTGCGGACTGACCAGCGGCTCCCCGATGGTCGACGACGTCAGCCCCGGCACCATCGGCAAGGGCGAGCCCCTCAAGGGCGCCCATCTCACCGTCACGTCGAAGGAGTTCACCGAGCAGCTGATCCTCGGCGCGATGATGGGCATCGCCTTCGAGGCGGCCGGCGCGGACGTCCTCGACCGGACCGCCATCCAGGGTTCGATCGGAGCGCGGGAGGCCGTCAAGTCCGGTGACGCGGACGGGATGTACGAGTACACCGGCACCGCGTGGATCACCTACCTCGGCAACAGCAAGCCGATCACCGACCCGATGAAACAGTGGCAGGCGGTACGGGACGCTGACCTCAAGAACGGCCTGACCTGGCTGCCTCCCTCGGCCCTCAACAACACCTACGCCCTCGCGATGAACCAGGCCAACTTCAAGAAGTACGGCACGAAGACCCTGTCCGAGGTGGCCGCGCTGGCGAAGAAGGACCCGGGCGCGGTGACGCTGTGCGTGGAGAGCGAGTTCGCCAACCGCGCGGACGGGCTGCCGGGCATGGAGAAGGCGTACGGGATGAGTCTCCCGGCGAAGAACATCACGCAGATGGACACCGGGATCATCTACACCCAGGTGAAGAAGGGGAGTTGCACGTACGGCGAGGTCTTCACCACCGACGGCCGCATCAAGTCGATGAACCTCGCGGTGATGGCCGACGACAAGAAGTTCTTCCCCAACTACAACGCGGCGCCCGAGATCAACACGAAGGCCTTGAAGAAGTGGCCGGCGATCGCGAAGGTCCTGGACCCGGTCACGAAGAAACTGAACAACACGGTGGCGCGGACGCTGAACGCGAAGGTGGATGTCGACGGGGAGGATCCGCATCAGGTGGCGTTGGACTGGATGAAGGCGGAGGGGTTGGTGAAGTAGCCCCGGGGGACGGCGACTTACAAAGGAGAGGTTGCAAAGAACCCCTTGCAACGACTTCTTTGCAACGCTACCTTTGTAGTCATGCAGGAGCACGAAGAACGGAAACGACGCCGCCTCGACGCCCGCTCGCTGCGCGGCCTGGCGCACCCGCTGCGGATGCAGTTGCTGGACGCACTGCGGAACAACGGCCCGGCCACCGCCTCCCAACTGGGCACCCGGCTGGGCGAGTCCAGCGGCGCGACCAGCTACCACCTGCGTCAGCTCGCCACGCACGGGTTCGTCGAGGACGCCCCCGAGCACGGCAAGGGGCGCGAGCGGTGGTGGCAGGCGGTGGACCAGGGGATCATCTTCGACGCCGACGATTTCGAGAACGCCGGCCCCGAGGTCCGAGGGCTGGCGGAGGCGTTCCTGCACGAGTTCGCGAACACCCACTCCCGCGAGCTGATCACCTGGCTCAACACCCGGAACAACTGGGCCGAGCCCTGGTCCCATGCCTCCGACATGAGCGACGCGACGATACGCCTCACGCCCGATCTGGCCGCCGAACTCATCGGCAAGATGCAAGCCCTGATCGACGACTACCGGGGCCGCGTCCCCGACAAGGACACCCCCGAATCCGAGCAAGTGCGCATCCACACCCACCTGTTCCCCATCGAGACGGATTAAGAGGAACCGCGATGCACCCCGAGACCTACCTCGCGCTGCACCACGCCCGCGCCGCCGAACTCCAGGCCCAGGCCGAGGCCCACCGCCTCGCCGCCGCGGCCAAGCCCCCGCACGAACTCCGCACCCGCCTCGGCTGGACCCTCGTAGAACTGGGTCTGCGGCTGGCCGCCGCGCCGAACGGCACGAAGCCGGCGATGGCCTAGCAGCCCGGTACCGAGCCCTTACCCGTCTCCAGCGCCTCCAGCGCGCTCACCGCGCCCTTCAGCGAGGTCACCGCGACCAGTCGTAGCCCCTTGGGGAGTTCCGACTTGGCGTCCGAGCACTCGGCCTTCGGCACCAGGAACACCGTCGCCCCGTCACGTCGCGCGGCCTGTGTCTTGAGGGCCACTCCCCCGACCGCGCCCACCGTGCCGTCGGTGCCGATCGTCCCCGTACCGGCGATGGTGCGACCGCCCGTGAGGTCGCCCCCCGCGCCGTCGCCCTTCAGCTTGTCGATGATCCCCAGGGTGAACAGCAGACCCGCGCTGGGGCCGCCGACATCCGCCAGCTTCAGCGTGACCTTGACCTTCTTGTCGCTGAGATTCAGGTAGTTGAGCGCGGCCGTGGTCGCGTCGTCCTGCGACTCCTGCATCTGCTGCGTGTTGTGCTGCTCGATCTCCTTGACGGTGTTGCCGCTCGGGTAGACCGAGTCACGCGGCATGACCGCTCGATCGGTACGGAACCAGCTGTCGATCACATCGCTCAACGAGACATGTTGATCGGGTCCGGTCGCTTCGATCGTCGTCATGCGCAACTGACCGCTCGTCGTGCGCACCGGCGACCCGGAGATCGTGATCACCGGGGTGCCCTTGTTCTCGCCGAGCACGTTCGCGGTCAGACCGGGCTGCGCCAGCGAGAACGGCAGCGGCGCGAAGCCCGCCGTGGCGAGCAGTGCCACGACGGGCAGGGCGCAGACGGCTACGGCCTGGGGGCGCGTGAGGCGAGAGAGGAGCACGGGATCAATCTAACGCGACGGCCACTTCCGGCCAGGCGCCGGTCACCCCACACCCCAAAACGGCCTCAGCGCAGCGCTTCGGCGACCTCGCGCGCCGCGTCGACGACCCGTGGCCCCACCCGCTCGGGCACCGCGTCGGCCAGCATCACCACGCCGACGCTGCCCTCGACCCCTGTGACACCCAGCAGCGGCGCGGCGGCACCACTCGCCCCGGCCTCCAACTCGCCGTGCGTCAAGGTGTATCCGGGTTCGTCCGCGGCCTGGTGCCGGGCGGCGAGGATCGCGCGGCCGGCGGCGCCCCGGTCCAGGGGGTGGCGGAAGCCGGCGCGGTAGGCCACGTGGTAGTCGGTCCAGGTCGGCTCGACCACCGCGACGGCGAGGGCGTCCGCCCCGTCGACCAGGGTGAGGTGAGCGGTCGCCCCGATGTCCTCGGCCAGCGACCGCAGCGCGGGCAGCGCTGCCTCCCGTACGAGGGGATGCACCTGGCGGCCGAGCCGCAGCACCCCGAGCCCGACGCGGGCCCGGCCGCCCAGATCACGGCGTACGAGTGCGTGCTGTTCGAGGGTGGCCAGCAACCGGTACACGACGGTCCGGTTGACGCCGAGTTTGTTGGACAGTTCGGTGACGGTCAGCCCGTGGTCCGTATCGGCCAGCAGTTTGAGGACGCGCAGTCCCCGGTCGAGCGTCTGGGAGGTCTCCGCGGTCACGACGCCCACTCCTTAGGTGGTGAGGTCGGCGGCCCCCTAGCGACGGATGCGTCACCGAGTCCCGTCAGTGACGCGCTTCAGAGGCCGCCGATCGGCGAGGTGGCCCGGCGTGTCCGGGCCCAGTCGCTTCACGGCTGCGCTCCGCGGCGGCGCTGCCACGGGGCGTGTGCGTAGCGGGACACTAGCGAAGGCGGTTCGCTGAGCGGAAGTCTCCGTCCAGAATCCGGTCACCGACTGGTCCGGACCGATTCCCTTCATGTCGATATGTCCTGACCTGCGGGTCATCTCTGCACATTCTCCGTACAGATGTGCGGGTCGGCGGCACGTCCGTCGTGCGGGTCAGCGGCGCATCCGTCGTGCAGGTCAACCGGGTGGGAGAGCCGGGTGCCCGGTGCGGGGGCCGGGTGGGTGCGCCGGGTGCCGGGAACGGGAACGGGGTGGGTGCGCCGGGTGCCGGGGGCGGGAACGGGGTACCGGGTGGGTCAGTGCATGCGCGTGGCCCATTCCTGGACCTTCGCGATCCGCTGCCGTAGCTGCCCGGCCGTGGCCTCGGCGCTCGGCGGGCCGCCGCAGGTGCGGCGCAGCTCGGTGTGGATGACGCCGTGCGGTTTGCCGGTCTGGTGGACGTACGCGGAGACCATGGTGTTGAGCTGTTTCCTCAGCTCCATCATCTCCTTGTGCGAGACGACGGGCCGCCGCTCGGCGGGCAGCTCCAGCAGGTCGGCTTCCCCGTCCGGCTTCTTGCGGCTGTGCGCGATCTGCCGGGCCTGCCGCTTCTGGAGCAGCATCTGCACCTGGTCGGGTTCGAGGAGTCCGGGGATACCGAGGTAGTCCTGCTCCTCCTCGCTCCCCGGGTGCGCCTGCATGCCGAACTCGGCGCCGTCGTAGAGCACCCGGTCGAAGACGGCCTCCGACTCCAGGGCCTCGAAGGCGAACTGCTCCTGCTCGCCGGTGTCCTCGTCCTGCTCCTTGTTCGCCTCCTCCATCTCCTTCTCGGACTCGGCGTACGGGTCCTCCTCGCCCTCCTTCTTCGGCTTGTCGAGGGCGTGGTCGCGCTCGACCTCCATCTCGTTGGCGAAGGTGAGGAGGTCGGGGACGGTCGGCAGGAAGACGGATGCGGTCTCGCCGCGCCGCCGGGACCGCACGAAGCGGCCGACGGCCTGGGCGAAGAAGAGAGGGGTGGAGATGGTGGTGGCGTACACCCCGACGGCGAGCCGCGGCACGTCGACGCCTTCCGACACCATGCGGACGGCGACCATCCACCGGTCGTTGCCGGCGCTGAACGAGTCGATCCGGTCGGAGGCCGCCGCCTCGTCGGACAGCACGACGGTCGCCTTGGTACCGGTGATGTCGCGGATCAACTTGGCGTAGGCGCGCGCCTGTTCCTGGTCGGTCGCGATGACGAGGGCGCCCGCGTCCGGGATGCCCTTCCTGACCTCGGTCAGCCGCTGGTCGGCGGCGCGCAGCACGCTCGGCATCCACTCGCCGCGCGGATCGAGGGCGGTGCGCCAGGCCTGGCTGATCGCGTCCTTGGTCATGGGCTCGCCGAGCCGCGCGGCGATCTCGTCACCCGCCTTCGTCCGCCAGCGCATGTTGCCGCTGTAGGAGAGGAAGATGACGGGCCGCACGACCCCGTCGGACAGCGCGGAGCCGTAACCGTAGGTGTAGTCGGCGGAGGACCGCCGAATCCCGTCGTTCCCTTCTTCGTACGTCACGAAGGGAATGGGATTGGTGTCGGACCGGAACGGCGTACCGGTCAGCGCGAGCCGCCGCGTGGCCGGCTCGAAGGCCTCCAGGCACGCCTCGCCCCAGGACTTGGAGTCACCGGCGTGGTGGATCTCGTCGAGGATGACCAGCGTCTTGCGCTGCTCGACGCGGTTGCGGTGCAGCATCGGCCGTACGCCGACGCCGGCATAGGTGACGGCGACGCCCTGGTAGTCCTTGCCGAGCGGCCCGGCGCTGTACTCCGGGTCGAGTTTGATCCCTATCCGCGCGGCCGCTTCCGCCCACTGCTTCTTCAGGTGCTCGGTCGGCGCGACCACGGTCACCTGCTGCACGACATGGTGGTGCAGCAGCCAGGAGGCGAGGGTGAGCGCGAAGGTCGTCTTGCCGGCACCGGGGGTCGCGACCGCGAGGAAGTCCCGCGGCTGCTCCTGGAGATACCTCTCCATCGCCCCCTCCTGCCAGGCCCGCAGCTTGCTGGCGGTGCCCCAGGGGGCGCGGCCCGGGAAGGCGGGAGAGAGGTGGTGGGAGGAGGCGGAAGCGGACGAGGAGGCGGCGGTAGTAGTCACGGTCTCCGGGTTCGGGAGTAGGGCGGCTCGGCTACGTATGACAACCGGGCCACCCTACCGGCGGGCCGGTGGTGTCAACGTGCGGACTACGCCGGGGCCACGGGGGATGGGACTGACGTCACATCGCCTCGTGCAGGGCCCGCAAGCGCAGGGCGATCAGCCTTACGTCTTCCAGACTGCCCGCCGCCACCTCGATGACGAGTTTGTACGCCTCGTCCTGATCGATGTCGAGCATCTCCGTACCGTTGAAGTCGAGGAAAACGACCGTGGACATCCACGCCATGCGTTTGTTGCCGTCCACCAGAGGATGGTTCACGGCAAGCGACTGGAGTAGCGCCGCAGCCTTCTCGAAGAGGTCGGTATACGCCTCGACGCCGAACATCTGCGACTGGGGACGGTGGACGGCCGAGCTGAGCAGCCCCAGGTCGCGTACCGCAATCTGGGTCTGCTCCCCGCAAGCCAGCTCCGCTAGGTCCAGGACCTCCTGGACCGTGAGGTACTTCACCTATTCCCCCAGCCTCCGCAGCAGGTCGGCGTGGCCTGCCGCATACTTGGCCCCGAGCCGACGAACTGTCGCCCGGTCCGCCTCCTGCTCCAGGTATCGATCGATCGCCTGAAGCACTATGGCGTGCATACTGCGCCCCTCCTCATCGGCACGCAGCTTGAGCGCCTCCTGCTGATCGTCGCGTAGACGAAGGTTCATAGCCATACCAGTACGGTACCATCCATGGGGCCACTATGGTACCGAAATCAGACGACCCTCACCCGCGTAGTCACCCACGCCCCCACCAACGCCACCCCCGCCATCGGCAGAAACACTGCGGCGAACGCCCCCGGATGCGACCCACCACTCGCCGAGCCGACCGCATGCCCCACCGTGCCACCGCCGAGCGCCCCGAACGCGGCCCCGCCGACGGAGAGCAGCACGACGTTGGACAGCCCGTCGGAGATCTGCAGCGCGGCGGAGTTCGCACCGGCCTCCGCCGGGGCGGACAGCTGGAGCAGCAGCACGCTGGTGGAGGAGATCACCAGCCCCATCCCGAAACACCCGAACGCCCACGCGACGGCGACGATCCACACGGGCACGGCATGGATGAGGACGCTCGGCGCCCCGGCGATGGCGGCGGCGACCAGCACCATCCCGACCGTCATCAGCCGTTCCCGATACGGCTCGACCCGCGCCCGGGACTGCACCCAGGACCCGAGCGCCCACGTCCCACCCCCTGCCGCGAGCGAGAACCCGGCCAAGGTCGGCGACAGCCCCCGCTGCGTGACGAGCATCAACGGCACGAAGGACTCGGCCGAGATGAACGACCCGGCGGCCACCCCGCGCAGCAACACGACCGAGGGCAGCCCACGCGCCGCCCGATACGTACCGCGCGGCAACAATCCGAGCACGGCGGGCACGAGCAGCGCGACGCCGGCGGCGGCCGGGAGAAGGGAGAACCACCGCAGATCCTGAGCGGCGTACTGAAAGAGCCCGGCGCCGAGGGAGATCCCGAGGGCGAGGCGAATGCGACGGCGGTCGAAGGGGACGGGGGACCCGGGGGCCTCGGGTGAGTTGTCCTGCGTGGAAACGGGCCCGGCGGCCCGCCGCCGTATCTGAGGAAGGGCGAGGGCGAGCGGAAACACCACGAGCACCGGAATCCCGACGAACACCCAACGCCAGCCCAGGTGTTCAGTCACCGCACCGGAGGCAAGCGGCCCGACAACGGACGGGACGACCCAACTCGCGGCGAACGCGGCCATGATGGCGGGCCGCAACCGCTCCGAGTACGCCCGCCCGACGACGACATACAGAGCGACAATGACCAGCCCACCCCCCAGCCCCTGCACGGCCCGTCCCAGGATGAACACCCACATGACCTGCGCGGTCCCCGCGACCACCAGCCCGGCGGCAAAGGCCCCGATCCCGGTGGTCAACGCCCCGAGCGGCCCCCGCCGATCCGACCACTGCCCGGCGAACACCATCCCGAAGAGACTGGTCGTGAAGTACCCGGAGAACGCGAACGCGTACAAGGACACCCCGCCCAGCTCCCGAGCGGCAACAGGCATCGCGGTCCCAACTGCCGTGGCCTCAAAGGCGATCAGCAGAACAACGGACACGATCCCCACACTGAGCGCCCGATGCGACCGCCCCAACACGGAGTCACCACACTCGTCGGCCAGGTCAGGGGCGGTATCGGTGACGTCGGCGTCACGAGGTCCAAGGACGGTCATGCCCGCCAGCGTAAGGTCCACGGGGCGGGTTGACCCCTGTCGGAGGATGGTCTGCGGGTGAGACCTTGGTCGTACGACCAGGGGTCCTCCGGGGCGACCGGGGTACCGCTCCCCCGTTCATGAACGGCGTATGGCAGTCCCGTTGCACCACCCCTGGCCCCCTTGCCCGGGCCCCTCACCCGGCCCTACGGTCAACTCACCAAACACGGCCGTGTGCCCGAGTGGTTCAGGGACTCGCCTGCAAAGCGAGTTACGCGGGTTCGATTCCCGCCACGGCCTCTGGATGCCTGACCAGGCAAAACAAATGGGCGGCACCCCCGCAGGGATGCCGCCCATTTGGTCATCCGTCTCAGTTCCCGTCTCAGTTGGTCGCGACGGGACATGCACGGCGCTGAGTGCACTCCCGGTCGGTGATGGGCTTCGGGGCAGGTGGAGTGCCGCAAAGCAGTTGTGCTGTATCCGACGGGCTCTTCACTATGAACCATGGCATCTAAGAGCCGCAGCCAGAGGAAGCGCCAGAGCCGCCCGGACCCGAGGCTGCAACACACCTTCCTAGCCCAGGACACCCCCGCCGGTGGAGTCTTGGAGCACGCCCACCCAGCCGGCTCGCTCGTCGCCCTCGTTCAACCAGTAGCCCTGGACGACGGAACAATAGTTCACTTCCCTTCACCAAATTTTGTCGCCTTCTATCTCGTCGAATCGAAGCGACATTCGGATAGAGGCGAGAGGCTCCGAAATCGAACTCTGGCCGATGTGCGCGTCAACTCGTCTGGCGATCGGACCATCAAGAATCAGGAGCTAGCCTTTGACTGCTTTTCCGAAATGGTCAGCGCCGTTCTGCTTGCCTACGCAGCAGTAGAAGCGCTGCTAAACGACCTAGTCGGCAAGCTTCCCGAGGAGGCCACACTAGACAAGGAGAACGCAAAAGGCGAAACAGTCAAGCTAGGGAAGCAAGATATGGCACTCCGCCTATCAACCCCAGAAAAGCTTGACAGGGTCGCCCCCCTAGCCACCGGCCAGAAATCCATAAAAGGTACCGTCTACTGGGCGAAATTCCAGCGCCTTCGCAAGATGCGCGATGCCCTAGTCCACCTTAAAGGAAACGGTTATTCGAACGATCCAGTCCAGACGTCAGAATACGGAAAATTGCTTCGCGGTGAAGCCAAAGATTGCGCACTTGACGCTATCGCGATTGTCGAAAAAATCACTCCAGACTACTTGTCAAACGTGGCTCGCGAAGCCTTGGGAATCGCAATACTTAACGCTGACGCGTGACAGAAATGATCGGGCCTAGAACCGGATCCCAAGACCGGCAGAATTCCATGACATCCGACGAGGTCAGATGCCATGGAATTCTTCAGGCTCGTGGTCAGCAGGAACGCTGATTAACGTGCAGTGGCGTCGTTATCATCCGGCCGGTCCGTCTCGGGCTTCCAGATCAGACCGTCCACCTGCTTCGCAATGTCCGTCCGCACGGCGTCCACCATGTGTTGATAGCGGGCCGCCATGGCTGTGGTCGACCATCCCATGAGGCCCATGACGGCCCGCTCCGGAACACCGAGGATGAGTAGAACCGTGGCAGCCGTGTGACGCGCGTCGTGCAGTCGCCCGTCGCGGACCTTTGCCTTTGTCAGCAACGCTTTCCACTCACTCCAGTCCCTACGGTGGGACGGGCTACGGCCGTGCTCATCCGGGAAGACCAAGCCGTTCTGTTCCCAGCTCTTGCCGGCCGCTTCCCGCTCCGCCTCCTGCGCTTTGAGGTGCGCACGGAGTAGGTCAACGAGTTGTTCAGGGAGGCCTACCGCCCGGCGGCCAGCGCGTGACTTGGTGACGGACAACTCCGGGTTGATCCGTCGCTTCTGCGGGCAGTACCCGGCGGCCTTGCGTCCACAGGATTCGGGGCATCCGTGGGCGTACTGAGGCCGATGACGACTACGGCGAACAACTAGGAACCCACCGGCAAGATCCACGTCATCCCACTTCAGTCCCAGCACCTCCCCTTGGCGAAGTCCGAGAGCGAGGGCGACGGCCCACCGCGCGGAGTTGCGGTGTTGTTCAGCTGCCTTCAACAGCCGCTGTACCTCTTGGACGGTGTAGGGCTCCACCTCGTGATCCCCCGTCTTGGGCGCCTTGGCCAACTGCACAGGGTTCTTGCCGAGATGCCCGCGCCGCACCGCCTCATTGAGCGCGGTCCGGAAGGTGCGGTGCACCTGGTGAGCGGTCGCGGGCTTGCTGCCGTTGGCCTGCATCTTGGCGTAGAACACCTCGATGTGTTCGGGCTTGAGTCTGTCGAGACGGTGGGCGCCCAAGCCTGGAATGAGGTGCTTCCGGACGGCCACGCGGTACCCGACCATCGTGTTGTCGTTCACGGCGAGGGGCGCGACGTTCTCAATCCAGTGGGTCAGCCACGCCTTGACCGTCCACGCCTTGCCGGGCTTCCGCACGGTCTTGGCATCCCGCTGCTTCTCCAGCTCTCGGACAGCCTCCGCTACCTCGGTCTTGGTCTTGCGCTCGACATGGCGGCGGTCCGGCGTGCCGTCGTCGCGTACGCCCACGGTGACGCGGCCGTGCCATCTACCGTCCTTGCCGAAGTAGATCGAGCTTCGGCCGTTCGGCTGTCGGGTGCGCTTCTTGTCCTCTGCCACAGGCAGACTCCTGTTTCTTGCGTGTCGGGATGGAGACCGGGGCGGCGGGCTGTCCTGTCCGGGAGTGCCGCCGCCCCGGGCGTCGTCAAGCGGCGCGTTGGGCGGTGCGGAGACGGGTCGCGTACTCGGCCGGCGCATCGATCGGGACCCGGCGAAGTCCACCGACCATGACGGACTCCAGTTCTCCGGTACGGATGAGCCCGAAGCACGTGGTCCGGCCGATGCGGAGTCGGCGGGCAGCCTCTTTGACGGTGAGGAAGACGAGGGTCGGGTCGTCGTCGGCGGGAATGTCGGGGGTCTCGCGTTCGTCCATGGCTCACTCCTGTGAGGCTGGTTCAGGGACAGGTGCCGCCGCACAAACCGCAAAATCCGCAGAAATAACGGGGAGGGTCACTGACCTGCGGTGTTGTGGTGCGCGGGTGGTGGTGGGTGGTGCTCCGCAGAAACCCGCGATATTCCGCAAAAATCAGGGGCGGCCGACGGCCGGTCCCCGGCTGCTGGGGTGGTGCTCGGTTTTTTGCGGAATATCGCGGGATTGCGCGACGGGCCCCTGGCCGGGATGGGGCAGGGGTCCCGTCGCAGGTCAGCGGGGTGTGCGGTGGTTATTGCGGATTTTGCGGTTTGTGCGGGAGGGGTTGAGGGCGACGGCGGGTCACCGGCCGCCATGGCGCAGGGCGGGGTGGGCCAAGAGGCGGGGTGCTGGGGGGCGTCCACGCTTGCCGGTCTTCTCGGGTTGGTAGGAGCGCACGTATCCGTGCTCTTCGAGCAGTGCGAGGGCGGGTTCGAGGTCGGCGACGGTGGGGACCTCGCTGCGGGACAGGACGGTGAAGAGGTCTCGTCGGCTGACGTCCTCCCACCCGTTGTCCCTCAGCGCTTCCAGCACGCTGCGGGCCCTGCCGACGACCGGGTCGGCGCCCATGGCGTCGAACACGGCGAGGGCATGGGCGGTGTAGTACTCCCCCAGCTCGATGGCCGCGTTCATGGTGGCCCCGGTCACCGGGTGGGCGTAGCCGTTGCCGCCGTGTTCGGCGAGGTGCAGCAACGCGGCCATGCGGGCGGTCGCTCCGACCAGTTTCCCGGCCCAGTCGGTGATGTGACCCAGCGCCCCGCCGCGCGCCTTGAGTCGCGGTTCGACCCGTTGCTGATAGGCGATCAGGGCCGCGTCCGCCTCGGGGGTGAGCTGGATGAGAGCCGGGTCGGTCCACCCCGCGAGGGACAGGGTGAGGTCGATGACCCTCGCGGTGTAGGTGGCGGCCGTCTGCTCGGGAACCGGATCGGTGATGACCTTCCGCTCGCCGACCGTCGACACCGGCAGCGAGTACAGGAAGCGGCCCAACAGGCCGCGCCCCTTCCCGCCCTTGATCTTCCCCATGTCCACCAGCACATCGGGCTGAACGGCCAAACCCATGGTCAGGGCGGGGGCGTCGACGTACTCGCGGCGGGTCTGCCGGTTCACCCGCAGGCGACCCCCGGCATGGCCTTTGAGGAAGACCTCCATGTTGGGACTGCCGGAGTAGCGGCCGGCGATGATGTCGAAGATTCCGCCCTCATCGCTCATCACCGACAACCGGCCGCCCTGTTCCGCGATGAGCGAGGTGACCGTCTCGGGTGTGCAGTCGTCTGCCAACAGCAGGGGTTCGGCTGGCACGGTGAGGGTGTCGGCGGTCTGCGCGAGGCCGATGGCGGTGGCCACCATCTCGTCGCGCTTGTCGCCGTCGGCGGATGCGGCCTTGGCGGTGGCCTTGTCGGCCGCTTCCTTGGCCAGCCGCGCCGTCAGCTCCGCTTCCACGATCATGGGCTTCATGGCCGCCTGAAGCTGTTTCTCCGCCTCGTACAGGGGGTTGGTGAGCAGGGTGAAGACGGCGGTCTTGCGGTTGCCGGGCGGGAGGGCCACCACGGTGAAGAGGTTGGTGGGCTCACGCCAGTTGCCGCGCACGTGGACCACCGACCGGCCGCCGGCCGCCGTGGCGAGCACGGCGAGGGCGATCGATCCGGCGAGGTCCGCCGGGGTCTGCGTCTCTTCCGCGACGGCCGCCACGAACTCCCCCAGCCAGGCGGGGAAGACGTGGGCGGGAAACGCGGGTCGCTCGCGGCGGCCGGTGAGAGGAATGGGGTCTTCCCACACGTCCGGTGCCGCGTCGTCCTCGCCGGGCGGGTCTTCCAGGGTGGGCAGTCCGACCCACAGGTCGGGACTGTCCACAGGCTGTGGAGTCATGAGACGGCCCTCCCTTCGAGAGGGTTCAACAGCGGGCACAGCGTGCGGTGTTGGGCATGGATCTTCAGAAGCACGATGACGGCAGCGCGGCCGATCGCGTGCTGGTCGTGGCCACAGGTGCACCATGAGCGGCCGGAGGGAGTGACCTTCCAGTCCGGAGGCGCGGTGATGTACAGCCACGCCACCGGGCGGCGGCCGTCGTCGCTCTGCGGGTCAGGGCCAACAGCAGTGCGGACGCCTTCGGCGACGTCCTTTCGGCCGCCTACGACCGCCAGGGGCGGGCCCTGTACGGCGCCCTGACGGCCTTTCATAGGGGTACGGGATGCTTTGTTCACGCCGCGCGCCCCGAAGCCGTCTCACGGCCGTTGGCGACCGCGCGGCGGGCGTAGGCCTCGGGGACACCGACCAGGACGGCGGCGGCCACGATCTCTTCCCCGATCGCGTCCAGTCCGCACGGTCCAGGACAGTGCGCGTGCTGGGAGGCCAGGAACCGAGCCACCCCGAACGCCTGTGATCCCGCACCGGATTCGGTGCGGGCCCGTACGAGGGCGAGGCCGCGTTCCAGGCCGGTGCGGACGTACCTTTCGGTGTGGCGGCACCCGGTGGCAACGCTCCGGTCCCAAGTGGCGTGCCCCGGAAGGGAAGAGACCACCCCCGCGCGGGGCGAGGTGGTCTCTTCCTTCACCGCGAGGGCGCGCACGGCGTCCGGCAGGTCCGTCATAAGGCCAGTGCCGGGACCGAGCCAACGGGCGTACGACATAAGCGACTTGACGTCCACACCCGGGCGCACCGCGTTGTGCGACGGCATGACGCCCAGATAGACCCAGTGCTGACCACGCGTCGTCAGCACAATCCGGGTCGCGGGCAGGACTTCACGGGCCCACGCAACGGCCGCCGCATTGTCGAGGTCCACCACAGTCAGCCCCGCCCCGCCAGGGTGATAGCCGACGCACACGGCCCGCTCCCATGCCGCCACCCACAGGGGCGAGGTGACGACGGCGCGGTCGGTAGTCGCAGCGGCCCAGGCGTGGCAGGGAGCGGTGCAGCGGCAAGTGCCGGCGCGCTTCATGTTCGGCCGCCCACCGCACGCGTTCTTCGCGCACGCACGGCAGTTGCCGAACGGCACCTTCCCGTCCCGCAGCGGCAGCACCGGCACAGCGGCCGTGGCCAGGTACAGCGCGATCCTCAGGTGTGCGATCACGATGCCGTCCCCAGCAGACGCGGCCGGGAAAAGGGCCGCCCCGTTCGAGTGGCAGGGGCCATGCGGCCCTCGCCGAATACGTGCAGTTGGGTCATGCTGTAGGTCTCCTGTTCTGCTACGTCGGGATACGGAGACCGAGGGCGGTGGGCTGTCCTTGTCCGGGAGTGCCGCCGCCCTCGGGCGTAGCTAGTTGGTCTTGGCCCAACGGGCGTACTCATGGCGGACGTAGCCGCGCGGGTTCTTGGCCGCATGCGTCGGCGCGCGGTCCGTGTCGAGCAGATACAGGGCGGCGGCCTCTGCGGTCTCGGTGGCGTCGCCGTGCGGCTCGTCGGGCTCGTCCAGCAGGGCAATGCGATCCAGCAGCGCGGCTTTGCGCAGGTAGTACTCCCGATCCATCTGCGTGAAGCACTCGCGGGCGGCGACGGTGCGGAACGTCCAGCCAATCTCACTGATGATGCTCGGGGCGAGCGCGTACGCCGCTTCCGGTGTGGTCCACGACTCCGGGGCGAGGTGGTGGTCGGCGGTGACGTACAGCCGTCGGCTCTGTCCGTCCCGGGTGGAGACGGAGCGGAACAGGCCGGTCTGGAAGGCCTTGCCGAGCACTGTGGAGATGCGAACCATGTCGGCCGGTGAGCAGATGACGCGAATCTCGAAGCTCATACGAACTTCCTTTCAGCGGTGGGGAGTTGGGGCAGGCCCGCGGCTTCCAGGGCGGTGGGATCGAAGCCGGGCAGGGTGGCGCGGGTGACGAGTGCCTGCGCGAGCTGTTCGGCGTAGGCCGCGCCGGTGCGGGCCACCTCGATCTGTGTGGTGGCGTGCAGGGTTTCGACGCGCTCGATGTGGGCGTACTCCTCGCGCCGGTTGCTCATGTGCCGCTCGTACGCGACCGTCTCGCGGCGGTCGGTGCGCCAGTAGCGGGCGGCGAGTGCGTAGGCGCCGGCGGTGGCCAGAGACCACAGCAGCAGCGGCAGCGGAAGCCCGTCCGCGTATCCGGCCACGCCCGCGAAGGCGAGTGCTCCGGAGGCGGCGAACGCGGTTCCGGCGAGCACGGAGTCTCCGGTGCTGTTGCCCGCGGCCACGCCCGCGGCGGCGGCCCCGGCGGACAACACGGTCATCAGCGCGGCGTTGCCGACGGAGTGTTCGGCGCCGTTGGCGTTCCAGATCCGGGCCAGCGCGAGCACGGTGGTCGTGGCGACGGCGGGCGCGGCCTTGGGCGCCACGATGGCCAGCCAGTGGCGGGCGACGATGGGTTCGTTCACGGCCGTGCTCCTCACAGGTTCGGCAGCGCGTCGATGACGGCGCGGGCGAGTTGGTTGATGGGTGTGGAGGCGCCGGTGGAGGCGAGGAAGAAGCCGAACATCACGGCGATGAACGCGGCGCCGTAGCCGAGCGTCCGGGAGCGGAGCAGGAAGAACAGGACCAGGCCGAACAGGGCGACCAGGGAGACGGTGACGGCCATCGGTTATCCCTTCGGGGCAGGTGTTGTGGCGGGGGTGTCGCTGCCGTCGCGGTAGACGTGCAGCCAGAGGTTGTAGAGGTGGCGGCCGACGCGTATGCGTTTGCCGTGGCCCTTGCAGCGGCGGCACGGCTTGCCGCGCTTGAGGCGGCCCTTGCGGTCGGTCTTCAGCGCGAAGCCGAAGCCGCGGCACTTGCGGCAGTCGCCGTACGGACTCGACCGACACAGACTGACGTAACAGAGAGTGATGGCGAGTAGGCAGGCGCTAGCAAGGAGAAGGAGGGTCACGGGGTGCCTTCCAGGCGGGATTTCCGGCGTTCTCGCAGGTCGGGTGCTAGATGCGAGGTTCCTGATCAGGGCCGGTATGGGGTGCTAGAAGGGGTGCTAGGTCTAGCAGCGGAGGCTGCTAGACCTAGCACCCGTGCGCGGTCAGTCCCCGGACCGCTTTCCGTCACGCTGGGTGATGGCGGTGGTGATGTCGGCGCGGGCGATGCCGCGGCGGGTGGTGCCCTTGCCCTTGTCGGTGGTGCCCCACACGTCCTGCGCGGTGATGCCGTGCGGGCGCAGGTTGGTGGTGACCGTCTCCGGCTTCCACCCGCCGTAGACCTCCGGGCGCAGCGCGGCGAGGCGGGCGGCGACCTTCTCGTTCCACACCTTGTCCTCGTCGGCCGCAACGACGCGCAGGATGTCGGCGAGCAGGTCGTAAGAGGCCTCGCCGCTCTCGGGCTGCTCGCCGATGGCGTGGCCGGTGATGTTGCCGTAGGCCTCGCGCATCGTGCGGGCGCGGGCGACGACCTTCTCGGCGCCGACTGCGTCGACGAACGCGGACGCGACGATGCGCGGGTCATCGCCCTCACCGGCCATCCAGCAGATACCGCGGTCGGTGCGGGAGAACATCGTTGCCCGGTATCCCGCCTTGTACATCGACGTGCCGAGGACCATGTCGTTGGCGGGCTGGCCCATGACCTTGAGGCAGAACCGCAGCACAGCGTTCGCTGAGATGCCGGTGGGCAGCGACTTCGCGTCCGGCCGCTGCGTACCGAACAGGGTCACCATGCCCAGGGCAGGACCACGTTTACCCAGGTCGGTGGCGATCTCCTCGATTTCCGCACCGTACTTCTCGTGCTCGAAGGGCACTTGGCACTCGTCGAACCCGGCGACGATCGGGTGCAGACCGAGCGCCTTGTCGTTCGCCAGTTCCGGGGTGACCTTCGACTCCGGGCAGCGCGTGCGCGGCAGGGACTTGATGACCTTCGCCCTACGGCGCAGTTCGGCGCGCAGCTCCCGCAAGGCTTGGAGGACGTAGAGGATGTCTTCGTCCTCGTCGCCGGCGCGGTAGCGGTGGCAGACCGGCTCCAGGGCGCCGAAGTCGCCGGTGCCCTTGAAGTCGAACGCATACAGCGCCGCCCGCGGGTCCAATGCGGCGATGAGCAGGAACAGGCGCATCAGGAACGTCTTGCCCATCCGCGGGATGGACCCGACCACCACACTCGCGAACATGAGGGTCACGGCGACGTCGCGCATGCGCTGGTCGTTGCCGAACACGACCGGCTTGAACAGGTCCACGCTGCCCGACTTCAGCAGCGGCCACGCGGGCTTGGTGGTCTCGTTCATGGGCTTGTCACCCACCCACAGAATCAGCCGGCCCTCGTGCTCGTCGGGGTCGGCCGACGGCCACACGCAGCCGACCTTGCGGCGCAGACCCGACGCGAGCGGCTTGCGCGCCTCCATGATGTCCTCCGGGGTCACACCCCAGGGCAGATCGAGATCGGCGCGGTAGCCGGGGCCATCACGGGTGATCTCGGAGGTGAAGCGCATCCCGTTCATGTCACCGCCCTTCTTGATGGCGGCCGTCAGCTTCGGGTTGCCGATGTTGTCCAGCGCGCGCAGCACGATCGGACCGGTGAGCTTCTGGATCTCGGTCTTCAGCACCGCAGGCCCGATCACAGGATGATCCTGCGGGGACCCCCAGAACCCGGCGACCAGCACCGCGGCGCAGGCCAGCGCCATCAGCCAGCCCGGAGCCATCACGTACAGGGTCAGCGCAAACGCGCTGCCGAAGATGAGCGCCACGGTCGTCACCAGGACCCGCAGCCGCACCCGCCCGTCCCGCTGACGCGAGAGCTTCAGGTACTCGGCGGTGTTCTCCTTGTAGACCTCGTAGGCGCGCAGCGGGGCGCCCTCGGCATCCCACACCCACCGGTTGGTGTCCCCCACGAAACGGGCTGCACCGCTGGGGGCGTTGAGGGTGAGCTGCAACGCGTACCAGGGGGTGCGGATGCCGTGGAAGGCGGTGGCGTAGAACGCGTTGGCGGTCGCCCGCTGTGTGGTGGCCACGAACCCCGGCTTCGAGGTGAGCCACGTCGGCAGGATCGGCCGACGCTTGTAGGTCGTGATACCCGGCGCCGGAAGGTCGGGCCGGTCGACCGGTCGGGCGACCGAGTCGCCCGACTCCTCGTCATCCGAATCGGCCGACTCGCTACCCGACTTGGTCGGGCGGGAGTCGGGCAGCGGGTCGCCAGTCGGGGCGGCCGACCCGTCACGGGCGGATCGGGCCTTGCCCAGGTCGACTACCTCGGCCCCGGAGTCGGTCATCTCGGCTTCGAGCCGGTGGAACAGTTCGTTGTCGTCGGGCTGGTTCACTTGAGCAGTTCCTTCCAAGGGACGAAAGGCGGGGTCCGGCCGTCGCTGTAGGAGGTGGGCGACCGGACCCCGCCGGATGGTGGCGCGGGGATGTTCAGGCAGTGGTGTGGGCGCGCGTCGATGGCGCGGTCACCACCAGCCCGAGGACTTCTTGGCGGCCTTGGCCGCGGCGGCCTCGTTCACGATCCGCTGCCGCTCGTTCTGCAACGCGGTGATCTCGCCGCTCAGCCGGGTCTGCACCGACGTCCACAGGGCTTCCAGCTTGCGTTTGGCGCGCGTCGTGCTCTTACCGCGCACGACCCGGAACGAGCCGCCGGCCAGAGCCCCGAGGACCGCGCGGCGCTCGGCACCGGTCAGCGGCCACATCTCCTGATTGCGGACGGCTTCGAGCTTGCGGGTGGTGAGCCGGATCTCGCGGTCCAGACGGCTCGTGTTGGGCTTACCCATGGTCAATCCCCCTTCAGGGAGCGGCAGTTGGGGCGGTGGGGGTGTCGGGGTAGGCGCAGGGCACGCACATGCCGAGCGAGCTGGGGATGACGTATCCCGCATCCGTGCGGCAGGCCGGGCAGGTGCGGCGGGCGCACATCGCCTTGGCGAGCGCGGCCCGTTTGCCGGGCGTCATCGGCCGGACCGGCTTGGCGCAGTCGAGGCGGTAGAGATAGGCGACCAGCGGGCCGCGCCGGTAGCGCGGCCGTAAGACCTGCGCCACGACCGGCTGACCGCCCGGACGCAGGCCACGGGCCCGCAGTTGACGGCGCGTGGCCAGCCCGTCGGGGGCGTAGCGCCACGGGTAGGTAGGGATCCCGAACTGAGCGCCGGAGGGGTCATAGCACTTGCCGAACGACCCGGGCATCAGGCGGCCTCAGCCCCGGACGCCTCGCCCTCCGCAGCGTCCACGGAGTGCAGCGGACGGCCCTCAGCACGCTCAGCCTTCAACGCATCGCGCAGGCTGCGCGCGTTGCTTGCCGAGCAGCGCACCGCGGTGCGGATGCGGTCCGCGGTCAACTCGGCATCCGGCCACAGTGCGGTGGCCGTGCGCGCCTCGCTCAGCAGCACCTCGAAGGTGCGCTGCCCCTTCGCCTTGCCATTGGCCTTGACGCTGGTCTGTCGGCGAGGACGGGGCTTGGCGTCGACCGGGGGCGCCGGCGAAGTCTCTACCGGGTTCGGCGCGGGGGTGGTTTCTTCAGTGGCGGGGGCGAGTTCGCCCATGCGCAGCATCACGCGCTCGCGCCGCGGGGTCCTGGTCCTCCACTTGCGGCCGTAGGTCTCGCGCAGGTCCGCGCGGGCCAACTGCCGTTCCTTCTCCCGCGCCAGCGCCTCGCTGTAGGAGGTGATCTCCCACAGCGTCATCCGGCGCCACAGCGCGAACGTGGACGGGAACGCCAACAGCCAGCGGGAGAACCGGATCTTCTCCATGCGGCGGCCGGTGGCAGCGCCGATCCGTACGGCGTAGACGTGCGCACCGATCTCGGAAAACACCACCCACAGCAGCGGCATCGTGCCGTGCGCGACCTTCGCCGACAGCGAGTGTCCGGCCGCGATGTTCAACCCACACGTGATCAGCGTCAGCACCCAGGGCACGAACCGCACCCACGCAAGCGCCATGTCCATTCGGATAAGCAGGAGGTTGGCGACGGTGAACACCGGGATGGACACGTCGATCCCGACCGGCAGCATCCACGGAGCGGAGAACCCCCAACTCGCCGCGGCAGCCGACACCGCGTCGAAAGAGGAGATCAGACCGAGCGCGCCGACACCGGCCGCGCCGAACGCACCGACACCGGCAAGCCCCAACTCGGGCTTCGTCAGCGGCGGCACTCCGGACGCGGGCGCCTCGGAGGAGGGGGACGTTGTGGTGGTCATGCCGCGGCCCCCGTCCCACCGTGCGTACCCGAGCGGCCGGCGCGACGGCCGTGGACCGTCCCGCTCTGCAAGGTCAAGTCCAGGGCGGTGAGCCAGTCAGCACCCGAGCGCTTGGCCGCGTACATCTGCTCATCCGCCAACCGCAGCAGCGTCGACAGATCCACATCGTCGGTGCGCGGGTCGTAGGCGACCGCGCCGACGGAGGCGCCCACCGTGAGGGGGCGGCCGTCGACGGTGACCGGCTGCTCGATGGCGCGGGTCAACTCGCCCAACGTCCACGACAGATCAGCCAGGCTGTACACACGGGCGACCGCGGCGAACTCGTCGCCACCCAGGCGCACCACGATGCCCGCGTTGATGTCGGCCCATTCCGCGAGCCGCCGGCCGGTGGCCGCGATGACCGCGTCCCCGGCAGCATGCCCGTGGGAGTCGTTGATGTCTTTGAACCTGTTGAGGTCGATGACGTAGACCGCGCTGCGACCGCCCGCCAGCACCTTCCGGGCACGCTCAGCGAACGCGTCACGGGTGAACAGACCCGTCAACGGGTCACGCCGCGCGGACTCGATACGGCGACGCAGACGCAGCGCGTGCAGCGACCAACCGGCCGCCATCGGCACACCCGACGCCGCGGCAAACAGCAGCTCACTCATGCCGCAACCCCCTTACGCGCGGTGCGCCGGCGGGCGGGGCGGACCAGGGCGACGACGTGGAACAGGTCCGGGTTCTCCTCGATGACCTGCGCAGCCATGCGGACCAGGTCGTCGGGAAAGCTCGGGTTGTCGGCGAGGATGTCGCGCGCCGCGTCCTCACGGGCCGCGCGCTCTTCGTCACTCTCGCCCTCGACCCCGAGCCACAGCTCAACCGGGGTACCGAGCGCCAGTTCCGCGAACTCCGAGTCGCCGTAGGCCTCTTGGCCGGCGACGTAGGTGCGCATGCTCATGGTGGATCTCTCCTCATTGCTACGTCGGGAAGGCGCGGGGCGGTCGGCTGTCCTTGTCCGGGAGGCCGACCGCCCCGCGAGGTGGGGTTAGAAGGTGGTGACGGCGAGGGCTAGCCGATCTGGACGTAGCCGCTGGTCACCCGACGGCGGACGTTCAGGTGCGAGGCACCCGTGATGCGCGCGCACCCCGAGGTGGCGCTGACCGTGAGACGGCCGGTGGCCTGCGAGGTGGCGGCCATCCGGACGTTGCCGGAGGTGAGGTTCAGCCGCGCGTCCGTGCCGCTGTAGGCGCCGATACCGAGGTGGCCGGAGGTCAGGTTCACGTCCAGCGAGCCGGTCACGTCGCCGACGATGACGCTGCCGCTGGTGACCGTGGCGTCCAGGTCACCGACGCGCTCAGCCGTCAGGGCACCGGAGGTGCCGTCGTACTCCAGCCGCGCCAGCTCGCCCGTGACGATGGTCTGCGCGGTGTGCGTGCTGATCAGCGCCTCGGAGCGGGCGGGCAGGCGGAACTCAGCGGTGATCGGGGTGACCGCGTCGCCGGTCGGGCCGGTGGGGGTGACCTCGCGGCCGTTGATGAAGACCTTGCCGCCACCGTGGCCGCTGATGTGGACGTTGCCGCCCACGATCTGTACGCCGCTGCCGCCGGAGAACGTCATGGTGTTGCCGCCCACGCTGATCGTGGTGCTGCCACCCGTGCCGCCAGCCACATCCGGGACCCGGACCGTGAGGTTTTGCCCGGTGAGGCTGACGGCGGTGTCGCGGATCGCGTCGGCCGACGGGCCCGAGGTGGCCTCGGTCTTCAGTACTACCTGCGCTTGCTTCAGCATCGGGTCGACGACGACGCGGATGGTGCCGGCGTTCATCGTCAGGGCCAGGGCGATCGGGCCGAAAGCGGCCACGGGGATCATGCGCTCGGTCATGGAAGAACTCCTTGACTGCGTCGGGATGGAGACCGGCGCGGCGGGCTGTCCTTGTCCGACGGCGGTGCTGCCCATCCCCAGCACATGGCCGCCCGACTCCGGTTCGGTGACGGCGATGGTCGGGAGACAGTCGCCGGCGGCGATGCGCGGCA
>NZ_JBHXME010000104.1:0-38511 GCF_042721125.1 Streptomyces sp. NPDC058469 | reverse complement strand
GCCCTCCCTACCCGCCCGACCCGGCACCCCCATGCCAGGTCATCGGAGGGCCGACCGCGGCCGGTCTCGTCACCGGCCGCCGAGCGGCCCGAGCGCGTCAACACTCGTATTCGAAAGACCCGCCGCGCGACGGCGCGTGGGGTCGTTGGTCCGGCCGGAATCGCCGACCTCGCCGAGAGACTCCCGACCGAGCCGCATGAGTGCGCCGGAGGGGTCTGGACCCATGCCCCGGCGCCCCCGCGCCAGGTCATCGGAAGGCCGACCGCGGCCGGTTTCACGCCGTCGGAAAAGGTTGCGCCACGATAACGATCGCGCGGCCGGAGATCCGGCGGTTCATCGACGCGTAACACGCAAGGCGCCTTCGTCACTCCGGCGAAACATCGAGGGGCGTCGACGGAAACCGCGCTGCGCCAATCTCATGGCGCATAACCGGACCCCCCGCCTTGACCGGACCGCATCCAGGCTTCGCCCGCACGGGGCCGTACAACCGACGAGGAGACGCCGATGGCATCAGCCGCCATCACGCTTGCCGCTGAGGCACCCAAACTGTCCTCCGCGAACACAGGCTTCATGCTGATCTGTTCTGCCCTGGTGCTGCTCATGACACCGGGACTCGCCTTCTTCTACGGAGGCATGGTCCGCGTCAAGAGCACCCTGAACATGCTGATGATGAGCTTCATCAGCATCGGGATCGTCACCATCCTGTGGGTTCTCTACGGCTTCTCGCTCGCCTTCGGTTCGAGCAACGGCTTCATCGGCTACGACTCCCACTGGCTGGGCATGAGTGACGTCGGACTGACGGACCTCTGGCCCGGTTACACCATCCCGATCTTCGTCTTCATGGTCTTCCAGATGATGTTCGCCGTCATCACACCGGCCCTGATAAGCGGTGCCATCGCCGACCGCGTCAAGTTCTCGGCCTGGGCGCTCTTCGTCGCCCTGTGGCTCACGGTCGTCTACGTCCCGGTCGCCCACTGGGTGTGGGGCGCCGACGGCTGGGCCTACAAGCTCGGTGTGATCGACTTCGCCGGTGGTACGGCGGTCCACATCAACGCCGGCGCCGGCGCCCTCGGCGTCATCCTGGTCATCGGCAAGCGCGTCGGCTTCAAGCGTGACCCCATGCGTCCGCACAGCCTCCCGCTGGTCATGCTCGGCTGCGGTCTGCTGTGGTTCGGCTGGTTCGGCTTCAACGCCGGTTCGTGGCTCGGCAACGACGACGGCGTCGGCGCGCTGATGTTCGTCAACACCCAGGTCGCCACCGCCGCCGCCATGCTCGCCTGGCTCGCCTACGAGAAGATCCGCCACGGCGCGTTCACCACGCTCGGCGCGGCCTCGGGTGCCGTCGCCGGTCTGGTCGCCATCACCCCGTCCGGTGGTGCGGTCTCCCCGATGGGCGCGATCGCCGTCGGCGCCATCGCCGGTGTCGGCTGCGCCGCGGCCGTCGGCCTGAAGTACAGGTTCAACATCGACGACTCCCTCGACGTCGTCGGCGTCCACATGGTCGGCGGTATCCTCGGCTCCCTGCTCATCGGCTTCTTCGCCACCGGCAAGGGCCAGTCCGCCGCGACCGGCGTCTTCTACGGCGACCACTCCTTCACCCAGCTGTGGAAGCAGTTCGCCGGTGTCGGCGCGGTCCTCGGTTACTCCCTGGTCGCCTCCGCGGTCCTCGCCTTCCTCATCGACAAGACCATCGGCATGCGGGTCACCGAGGACGAAGAGGTCGCCGGCATCGACCAGGCCGAGCACGCCGAGACCGCATACGACTTCAGCGGCGCCGGCGGTGGCATCGGCAGCTCCGCCCTCGCCGCCCCGGAGACGAAGAAGGTGGACGCATGAAGCTCATCACCGCCGTCGTGAAGCCCCACCGGCTCGACGAGATCAAGGAAGCCCTCCAGGCCTTCGGGGTCCACGGTCTGACGGTCACCGAAGCGAGCGGCTACGGTCGTCAGCGGGGACACACCGAGGTCTACCGGGGCGCCGAGTACACCGTCGACCTGGTCCCCAAGATCCGCATCGAGGTGCTGGCCGAGGACGACGACGCCGAGCAGCTGATCGACGTCATCGTCAAGGCCGCCCGAACCGGCAAGATCGGTGACGGCAAGGTCTGGTCCCTCCCGGTCGAGACGGCCGTCCGGGTCAGGACCGGCGAGCGCGGACCGGACGCGCTCTAAAAAGAAACAGAACAGGAGTCGCTGGGTGTCGAGTACGGACGTGCGCAAGGATGCAGAGGACTCCGGACCCAGCGGCTATGCGGCGGCCCGGCTGCGCCTCCTCACTGAGGGGGTGCGGTCCGGGCCGCCGCGTCGTGCAGCCCTCGCCGAACTGACCGACGACTGGCTGTCCGGCCTCTTCACGGCCGGCTCCGAGGCCCTCAAGGGCGTCTCCCTGGTCGCGGTCGGCGGCTACGGCCGCGGCGAACTCTCCCCGCGCAGCGACCTCGACCTGCTCCTCCTGCACGACGGCAGCGACTCCGGCGCCGTCGCGGCCCTCGCCGACCGCATCTGGTACCCGGTCTGGGACCTCGGCCTCGCCCTCGACCACTCCGTCCGTACGCCCGCGGAGGCCCGCAAGACCGCGGGCGAGGACCTCAAGGTCCAGCTCGGCCTCCTCGACGCCCGCCACATCGCGGGCGACCTCGGCCTGACCGCCGGACTGCGTACGGCCGTCCTCGCCGACTGGCGCAACCAGGCGCCCAAGCGCCTCCCCGAACTCCAGGAACTCTGCGCCGAACGCGCCGAGCGCCAGGGCGAGTTGCAGTACCTCCTCGAACCCGACCTCAAGGAGGCCCGCGGCGGCCTGCGCGACGCCACCGCGCTGCGCGCCGTAGCGGCCTCCTGGCTCGCCGACGCCCCGCGCGAAGGACTCGCCGACGCCCGCCGCCGTCTCCTCGACGTGCGCGACGCCCTGCACCTCACCACCGGGCGCGCGACCGACCGGCTCGCACTCCAGGAGCAGGACCAGGTCGCCGCCGAGCTGGGCCTGCTCGACGCGGACACCCTGCTGCGGCAGGTCTACGAAGCGGCGCGTGTCGTGTCGTACGCCAGTGATGTCACCTGGCGTGAAGTGGGGCGCGTGCTGCGGTCCCGTGCCGTGCGGCCGAGGCTGCGCGCCATGCTCGGCGGGGGCGCCAAACCCGCCGCCGAGCGCTCCCCGCTGGCCGAAGGGGTCGTGGAACAGGACGGCGAGGTGGTGCTCGCCCGTGCCGCGCGCCCCGAGCGCGACCCCGTTCTCCCGCTGCGTGCCGCCGCTGCCGCCGCGCAGGCCGGACTTCCGCTGTCGCTGCACGCCGTGCGTCGCATGGCGACCGCCGTGCGTCCGTTGCCCACGCCGTGGCCCGCCGAGGCGCGCGAACAGCTCGTGACGCTGCTCGGTTCCGGGCAGCCCACGGTGGATGTGTGGGAGGCGCTGGAGGCGGAGGGCCTGATCACCCGGCTGCTGCCCGACTGGGAGCGCGTGCGCTGCCGCCCGCAGCGCAACGCCGTGCACATCTGGACCGTCGACCGGCACCTCATCGAAACCGCCGTCCGCGCCTCGGAGTTCGCCCGCCGCGTCAGCCGCCCCGACCTCCTCCTGGTCGCCGCGCTGCTGCACGACATCGGCAAGGGCTGGCCCGGCGACCACTCCGTGGCCGGCGAGATCATCGCCAAGGACGTGGCCGCCCGCATCGGCTTCGACCGCGCGGAAGTCGCCGTACTCGCCACCCTCGTACGCCATCACCTGCTGCTCATCGAGACGGCCACCCGGCGCGACCTGGAGGACCCGGCGACTGTTCGCTCGGTCGCCGAGGCCGTCGGCACCACGAGCACCCTGGAACTGCTGCACGCGCTCACCGAGGCGGACGCGCTGGCCACCGGACCGGCCGCCTGGTCGTCCTGGCGGGCCTCCCTCGTCACCGACCTGGTGAAGCGGGTCGCCGCAGTCCTCTCCGGCGACGCCCCCGAGGAGCCCGAGGCCGGCGCGGCCACCGCGGAACAGGAACGGCTCGCGATCGAGGCCGTCGCGACCGGCGGCCCGGTCCTCGCCCTGCGCGCCCAGACCGAACCCCCGACCGAGGACGAGCCCGCCGCTGACCCCGAGCCCCTCGGCGTGGAGCTGCTGATCGCCGTACCGGACCAGCCGGGCGTGCTGCCCGCGGTGGCGGGCGTCCTGGCGATGCACCGCCTGACGGTCCGTACGGCGGAGTTGCGCGCGCTCGACCTGCCCGACGGCGTAGAGGGCTCGGTGCTCCTGCTGAACTGGCGGGTCGCCGCCGAGTACGGCTCCCTGCCCCAGGCCGCCCGGCTGCGCGCCGATCTCGTACGCGCCCTGGACGGGTCTTTGGACATCGCCGGGCGTCTCGCCGAACGCGACGCCGCGTATCCGCGCCGCCGGGGTGTCGTGGCACCGGCGGCCCGCGTGACGGTCGCCCCGGCCGCCTCCCGGCACGCGACGGTCATCGAGGTGCGCGCGCACGACGCCCCCGGGCTGCTGCACCGCATCGGCCGTGCCCTGGACGACGTGGGGGTACGCGTCCGGAGCATGCACGTCTCGACCCTGGGCTCCAACGCGGTCGACGCCTTCTACGTGACGACCCCCGAGGGCGTCCCCCTGCCGACGGACGAGGCGGCCGCGGCGGCACGGAAGCTGGAGGAGACGTTGCGGGCGTGAGCCCGTCCCGGCTTTCCGACCCCGCGGGCGGGGACGATTCGCTTGCGCGGCCGGATACCCTGGAAGACGCTCACACTGCCCCCGACTCCGAGGACCGACGCCGCCGTGTTCGATACTCTCTCCGACCGCCTCTCAGCGACCTTCAAGAATTTGCGTGGCAAGGGGCGTCTGAGCGAGGCGGACATCGACGCCACCGCGCGTGAGATCCGGATCGCCCTCCTCGAAGCGGACGTGGCGCTGCCGGTCGTACGGACGTTCATCAAGAACGTCAAGGAGCGCGCCCTCGGCGCCGACGTCAACAAGGCGCTGAACCCGGCCCAGCAGGTCCTGAAGATCGTCAACGACGAACTCGTCACGATCCTCGGCGGCGAGACCCGGCGCCTGCGCTTCGCCAAGAACCCGCCGACCGTGATCATGCTCGCGGGTCTGCAGGGTGCCGGCAAGACGACCCTCGCGGGCAAGCTCGGCAAGTGGCTCAAGGACCAGGGGCACTCGCCGCTGCTCGTCGCCGCCGACCTCCAGCGCCCGAACGCCGTGAACCAGCTGAGCGTCGTCGCCGAGCGCGCCGGTGTCGCGGTCTACGCGCCCGAGCCGGGCAACGGCGTCGGTGACCCGGTCAAGGTCGCCAAGGACTCCATGGAGTTCGCGAAGTCCAAGGTCCACGACATCGTGATCGTGGACACCGCCGGCCGCCTGGGCATCGACCAGGAGCTGATGCGGCAGGCCGCGGACATCCGCGACGCGGTCTCGCCGGACGAGATCCTGTTCGTCGTCGACGCGATGATCGGTCAGGACGCGGTCAACACCGCCGAGTCCTTCCGCGACGGCGTCGGCTTCGACGGTGTGGTGCTCTCCAAGCTCGACGGTGACGCCCGCGGTGGTGCGGCCCTGTCGATCGCCTCGGTCACCGGCAAGCCGATCATGTTCGCGTCGAACGGCGAGAAGCTCGACGACTTCGACGCCTTCCACCCGGACCGGATGGCCTCCCGCATCCTCGACATGGGTGACCTGCTCACCCTGATCGAGCAGGCGGAGAAGACGTTCAGCCAAGAAGAGGCCGAGAAGATGGCCTCCAAGCTGGCGTCCAAGAAGGGCCAGGACTTCACCCTCGACGACTTCCTGTCCCAGATGGAACAGGTCAGGAAGATGGGCAGCATCAGCAAGCTGCTCGGCATGCTCCCCGGCATGGGCCAGATCAAGGACCAGATCAACAACCTGGACGAGCGGGAGGTCGACCGTACGGCCGCGATCATCAAGTCGATGACCCCGGCCGAGCGCCAGGAGCCGACGATCATCAACGGCTCGCGCCGTGCCCGTATCGCCAAGGGCTCCGGTGTCGAGGTCAGCGCCGTCAAGGGCCTGGTCGAGCGGTTCTTCGAGGCCCGCAAGATGATGTCCCGCATGGCGCAGGGCGGCGGGATGCCCGGCATGCCGGGGATGCCGGGCATGGGTGGCGGCCCCGGCCGCACCAAGAAGCAGCCCAAGCAGGCCAAGGGCAAGCAGCGCTCCGGCAACCCGATGAAGCGCAAGCAGCAGGAGCTGGAAGAGGCCCAGCGCCGCGAGGCCGGCGCCCAGGGTGGCAACCCGCTGGGGCTGCCCGAGCAGGGCGGCCAGGACTTCGAGCTGCCGGACGAGTTCAAGAAGTTCATGGGCTGACAGTTCGTGGGCTGAGCTTCAGGAACTTCCTGGGCTGACAGCCCGTCCGCTACGTCGCCGAGGGCGCCCTTCTCCGGAAGGGCGCCCTCAGCGCATACTGGCGTGCCGACGCCCGACCCGTGTCGTAACGTCCCGATATGACCAACCCTGCGCCGCCGCGCAAGTCGCCCGACCAGCCCTGGCGTACCGAGGGCACCCCCGACGAGCCCCCGAAGCCGTCGCCGGGCGGGAAGAAGATGCGCGGCGGCTGGTGGAGTCTGATCCTCACCGCGCTGGTCGTCTACCTGATCGCGAACCTCATCCTGTCCTTCTTCAACGAGGGCAACGAGCCGACGATCTCGTACACGGAGTTCAGCAAGCAGGTCGACGCGGGCAACGTCACCAAGATCTACGCCAAGGGCAACGCGATCCAGGGCCAGCTCAAGAAGGGCCAGGACAACCCGGACGGCGACGGAAAGTACACCAAGTTCGACACGGAGCGGCCGACCTTCGCGGACGACCAGCTCTGGGAGGACCTGACCAAGCACAACGTCACCGTCACGGCGGAGCCGGTCGTCCAGCACCGCAGTTTTCTGGCCAATCTGCTGATCTCGCTGGCCCCGATGCTGCTCCTGGTCGTCCTGTGGCTCTTCATCGCGCGGCGGATGAGCTCGGGGCTCGGCGGCGCGGGCGGCATGCTCGGCCGCAAGGCCCCGCCCAAGCCGGTCGAGCTGGAGCCGGGCAAGCAGCGCACGACGTTCGAGGACGTGGCCGGCATCGACGAGGTCGAGGGCGAGCTGAACGACGTCGTCGACTTCCTCAAGAACCCCGATGCCTACCGCAAGATGGGCGCCAAGATGCCCCGGGGCGTGCTGCTCTCGGGCCCGCCCGGCACCGGCAAGACGCTGCTCGCGCGGGCGGTCGCGGGGGAGGCGGGGGTGCCGTTCTTCTCGGCGTCGGCCTCCGAGTTCATCGAGATGATCGTCGGTGTCGGTGCCTCACGCGTGCGTGAACTGTTCGCGGAGGCCCGCAAGGTGGCCCCCTCGATCATCTTCATCGACGAGATCGACACCATCGGCCGGGCCCGCGGCGGCGGCAGCGGCATGGGCGGTCACGACGAGCGCGAGCAGACCCTGAACCAGATCCTCACCGAGATGGACGGCTTCTCCGGCTCCGAGGGCGTCATCGTCATCGCGGCGACCAACCGCGCCGACGTCCTGGACCCGGCCCTGACCCGCCCCGGCCGCTTCGACCGGGTGGTCGTGGTCTCGCCACCGGACCGGGGCGGCCGCGAGGCGATCCTGGAGATCCACACCCGCGAGATCCCGCTCGCGAAGGACGTGAACCTCGCCCAGGTCGCCCGCACGACCCCGGGCATGACCGGCGCCGAACTCGCCAACCTCGCCAACGAGGCCGCCCTCCTCGCCGTCAAGCGCAAGCAGGACCAGGTCACCCAGTCCGACCTCTCGGAAGCCCTGGAGAAGGTCCAACTGGGCGCCGCACGCCCGCTGGTGATGCCCGAGGAGGAACGCCGGCGCACCGCCTACCACGAGAGCGGCCACGCCCTCCTCGGCATGCTCCAGCCCGGCGCCGACCCGGTCCGCAAGATCACCATCGTCCCGCGCGGCCGGGCCCTCGGCGTCACGCTCTCGACGCCGGACGCGGACAAGTACGCGTACACCGAGGAGTACCTGCGCGGCCGCATCATCGGCGCCCTCGGCGGCATGGCCGCGGAACAGGTCGTCTACGGCGGGATCACCACCGGTGCCGAGAACGACCTCGAACAGGTCACCAACATCGCGCGCGGGATGGTCGCCCGCTGGGGCATGAGCGAGCGCGTCGGCCGCCTCTCCGCCCTCCCCAGCGACGCCCAGCAGGCCTACGGCCTCTCGGCGGCACCAGGGACCCTGGACGTGATCGACCACGAGATGCGCCGCATCGTCGACGAGTGCTACGACGAGGCCATCCGCAAACTCGGCGACCACCGCGACCAGTTGGACGCGCTCGCGGCGGCCCTCCTGGAGAACGAGACCCTGGAGGAGACGGACGCGTACCGCATTGCGGGCGTCACGCGCCTGTTCAGGGAAGAACCGTAGTCATCCTCAGGTCGTACGCGCGATGAGATACCGGAAGACGTTCGGCATCCACACCGTCCCGTCCTGCCGACGATACGGATGCAACGCCTCCGCCAACTCCTTGTCGACCTGCGCCTGATCCGTCGCGACGATCGCCGCATCGAAGAGCCCCGTCGACAGCAGCCCCCGTACGGCACTCTCGACGTCGGCGTACCCGAAGGGGCAGGCGACCCGGCCCGAGCCGTCCGGCCTGAGGCCCGCGCGGTGGGCGACCTCCTCCAGGTCGTCGCGCAGGACCGGGCGCGGGCTGCCCGTACCCCGCAGCGGGTCCGCCAGCCTGGTGGCCACCCGCAGCACGGACGAGGTCGCGCAGCGCTCCGGCGGACCCCAGCCCGCCAGCACCACGGGCGTCCCGTGTGCGGCGAGCGGTGTCGCGGCGGCGAGCAGGTCACCGACTCCCTCCGAGTCGCCCGCGAGGCACCCGATGGGCTCGAAGGCGGTCACCAGGGTGTACGCGGGCGTCTCCGCGTCGGCCGCGTCCCTGGGGGAGCCGTAGACGAGCCGGGTGTGCGCACGCGCGCGTGGGGACCATGCGGCCGGCAGCAGCCGCTCCCGGGCGAGGGCCAGTCGTTCGGGGGAGAAGCGCTCGACACCGGTGACCGTCGCGCCTCTGGAGGCCGCCATCAGCAGGGCGAGCCCGGAACCGCAGCCGAGGCCGAGCAGCCGGGTGCCGGACCCCACTTCCAGTCGCTCGTAGACCGCTTCGTAGAGCGGCACCAGCATCCGCTCCTGGATCTCGGACCAGTCACGCGCGCGTGCACCCAGGTCCACGCGGGGCGCGGGCCCCGCGTGAGGCAGGTACTGCCGCACGAGCGTAGGTGTCATCGAAAGCGCCCCAATCCGCCGAGAGATATGGCCGTGCCCGTTTCCGAGGCCCCCGTGATGTGCGCCCGCACTTCCCCCGTAAGCCAGCAAACTCCGCACGCGCTACGGCGTCCAGGGGTTGTGGGGCCCGGCTTGTGGCTTCTCTGTGGGAGTGGCGAGAATTCACATGACGGCAACGTGGACCCGTACGATCGCGCCATGGCCAAGGCACCCGTACTCACCCCCAGGGCGGACGATTTCCCGCGCTGGTACCAGGACCTGATCAGCAAGGCCGAGCTGGCCGACAACGGCCCGGTGCGCGGCTCCATGGTCATCCGACCGTACGGGTACGGCATTTGGGAGCGGATGCAGGCCGAGATGGACGCCCGCATCAAGGAGACGGGCACCGAGAACGCGTACTTCCCGCTGCTGATCCCGCAGTCCTACCTCGCCCGCGAGGCGGACCACGTCGAGGGCTTCGCGCCCGAGCTGGCGGTGGTCACGCACGGCGGCGGCAAGGAGCTGGAGGAGCCCGCGGTCGTCCGGCCCACCTCCGAGATGATCATCAACGAGTACTTCTCGAAGTGGGTGCAGAGCTACCGCGACCTGCCCCTGCTGATCAACCAGTGGGCGAACGTGGTCCGTTGGGAGCTGCGCCCCCGTCTGTTCCTGCGCACGAGCGAGTTCCTCTGGCAGGAGGGCCACACGGCGCACGCGACCTACGAGGAGGCGCGCGACTTCGCCGCGCACATCCATCGCCAGGTGTACGAGGACTTCATGGTCAACGTCCTCGCGATGGACGTCGTCCCGGGGCGCAAGACGGTCAAGGAGCGGTTCGCGGGAGCGATCAACACCCTCACCCTCGAAGGGATGATGGGCGACGGCAAGGCGCTGCAGATGGCGACCAGTCACGAGCTGGGCCAGAACTTCGCGAAGGCCTTCAACACCCAGTACCTGTCGAAGGAAGGCAAACAGGAACTGGTCTGGCAGACCTCCTGGGGCTCCACCACGCGCATGATCGGCGCCCTGGTGATGATGCACGGCGACGACGACGGACTCCGGGTGCCGCCGCGGCTGGCGCAGATCCAGGTCGTCGTCCTCGCGATCAAGGGCGACGAGGCGGTTCTGGCCAAGGTCCGCGAGATCGGGGCCCGGCTGAAGGCGGCGGGCGTCCGCGTCCGGGTCGACGACCGCACGGACATCCCCTTCGGGCGCCGCGCCGTCGACTGGGAGCTGAAGGGCGTGCCCGTACGGATCGAGGTGGGACCCCGTGACCTGGAGAGCGGCACGGCGATGCTGGCCCGCCGCATCCCCGGAGGCAAGGAGCCGGTGGCGATCGACTCCCTCGTAGAGCTGCTTCCCGTAGTCCTGGAGGAGGATCAGGCGCTGCTGCTGAGGCAGTCCCGTGAGCGGCGCGAGTCCCGTACCTCCGAGGTGTCGACGATCGCGGAGGCCGTCGAGGCCGCGACCGCCGGCGGCTGGGCACGCATCCCGTGGGCGACGCTCGGCGAAGAAGGCGAGGCCGAGCTGGCCGAGCACGCGGTGACCGTACGGTGTCTGGTCGCCGAGGACGGGTCGGTGCCGGACGACGACAAGGCGCCCGGTAACGTCGCTGTCGTCGCGCGCGCTTACTGATGTAGCGCCCTTCCGGCGGGAGAGCGACCGAAACGCCTCTTGCGCAACGGCGGAGTGCAGCTACCCCGGCGTGCGGACACCGTCTACGCGCCGGGTCGTACGGAGGACTACGCACCAGCTTGGTATGAGCTGTGAGGCTTCTCCGCAGATCAGCGCACCCGCCCTCCTCCGGACGCATCAGCGGCAACTGACGGGTACGTGCAAATTATTTGGGATGCCCCGGAATCGGAACACAGGGGCACTCCGGCTCGTTGTCATTACGTGAGCACGACACAGACACCACCTGTTCTCGCCGCAGAGCTGGCAGAGGCGTGGGCCGACATTCAGCGGTACCACCCCGAGCTGCCCGATCTGGCCGCGCCCGAGTCCCTGATCGGAGAGTCGTCGTCCGCCTGCGGACACGAGCTCTCCTTCGAGCGACTGCTGCATGAGGCAGTCCATGGCATCGCCGCTTCGCGCGGCGTGCGTGACACGTCCCGCGCCGGCCGCTACCACAACCGCAGATTCCTTGCGATCGCCGAGGAGCTGGGCCTGGACCACCCCGACGAACCGCACCCCAGCAGCGGTTTCTCGCTGGTCCAGCTCAACCCCGAGGCCAAGCGGCGCTACCGACCGACGATCGAGCGCCTCCAGCGCGCGCTCAAGGCCCACACCGTCGCCACCTCGGCCGACACCTCCCGCACGTTCCGCGGCCCGGCTGCCCGTCACGGTTCTTCCGGTGGCGGCGTCCGCGTCAAGGCGGTGTGCGACTGCGGTCGTAACGTACGGGTCGTCCCGTCGGTGCTGGCCCAGGCGCCGATCGTGTGCGGGGGCTGCGGCAAGCCCTTCCGCATCCCGGAGGTCGTGGGCGCGGCCTGAGGACGCGGCTGCTCGTGGCAGCCGCATCCCGCAGGCCGGGTTGCGCACACCCGCGCCGGTCACCTCCCGGCGCCGGGTGTCGCTTCCGCGTGGGCGGGGGCATCCTCCCCGGTCGGGCGGACCGCCAGGGTGTGGCACAATGGCTAGCTGTACTCGACAGCCGCACAGGAACCCTCTCGCCTCCGGCTGACGCGTCCATCGGGCACTCGGGTACCGCAACCCCACGCGGCCATCTCGCCGTGCCCAACCACGTCAAAACCAGGAGAACCCCCTCCCGTGGCAGTCAAGATCAAGCTGAAGCGTCTGGGCAAGATCCGTTCGCCTCACTACCGCATCGTCGTCGCCGACTCCCGTACCCGCCGTGATGGCCGGGCCATCGAGGAGATCGGTCTGTACCACCCGGTGCAGAACCCCTCGCGCATCGAGGTCGACACCGACCGCGCGCAGTACTGGCTGAGTGTCGGCGCGCAGCCGACCGAGCCCGTGCTCGCCATCCTGAAGCTCACCGGCGACTGGCAGAAGTTCAAGGGCCTGCCGGCCCCGGCTCCGCTGCTCGTGGCCGCGCCGAAGGCCGCGCGTCCGGTGTTCGACGCTCTTGGTGGCGACGACGCCAGCAAGGGTGAGGCGATCACCCAGAAGAAGAAGGCTGACAAGAAGGACGAGGCTGCGGCCGAGTCCGAGTCGACCGAGGCCTGAGCATGCTCGAGGAGGCTCTCGAGCACCTCGTGAAGGGCATCGTCGACAACCCTGACGATGTGCAGGTCGCCTCGCGCGACCTGCGTCGTGGGCGCGTGCTGGAGGTCCGGGTGCACCCCGACGACCTCGGCAAGGTGATCGGCCGCAACGGCCGCACCGCTCGCGCTCTGCGCACCGTCGTGGGTGCCATCGGTGGCCGAGGTGTCCGCGTCGACCTTGTCGACGTGGACCACGTCCGCTGACGCTTATCGCACACCGGCTCGGGCCGGGGAGGGCCACTTGGCCGTCCCCGGCCCGTCGTCGTAGGACAGGAGATTTGGACACGTGCAACTGGTAGTCGCACGGATCGGCCGTGCCCATGGCATCAAGGGTGAGGTCACCGTCGAGGTACGCACCGACGAGCCCGAGCTCAGACTCGCGCCCGGCGCCGTCCTGTTCACGGACCCCGCCCCGACGGGACCGCTCACCATCGAGACGGGCCGCGTCCACAGCGGCCGCCTCCTCCTGCGCTTCGAGGGCGTACGCGACCGCACCGGCGCCGAGGCCCTGCGCAACACGCTCCTGATCGCCGAGATCGATCCCGAGGAGCTGCCCGAGGAGGAGGACGAGTACTACGACCACCAGCTGATGGACCTCGACGTCGTCACCAAGGACGGCGAGGAGATCGGCCGGATCACCGAGATCTCGCACCTGCCCTCCCAGGACCTCTTCATCGTGGAGCGTCCCGACGGCAGCGAGGTGATGGTCCCGTTCGTCGAGTCGATCGTCGTCGAGATCGACCTGGAGGAGCAGCGCGCGGTCATCGACCCGCCGCCCGGGCTGATCGACGACCAGGCGGAGATCGCCTCCTCCGAAGAAGACCCTTCAGAGGAGGACTCCTCAGAGGAAGACCCTTCCAAGGAAGACCCTTCCGAGGACGCCGACGCATGAGGCTCGACGTCGTCACGATCTTCCCCGAGTACCTCGAACCGCTGAACGTCTCCCTCGTCGGCAAGGCACGCGCGCGTGGACAGCTGAATGTGCACGTGCATGATCTGCGCTCCTGGACGTACGACCGCCACAACACGGTCGACGACACCCCCTACGGCGGCGGCCCCGGCATGGTCATGAAAACCGAGCCCTGGGGGGACGCCCTGGACTCCGTCCTGGCCGACGGCTACGAGACCGGCTCCGGTGCGCCGGCGCTCATCGTGCCCACGCCAAGCGGCCGGCCCTTCACCCAGGAACTTGCCGTAGAGCTCTCCGAGCGGCCCTGGCTGGTCTTCACGCCGGCCCGCTACGAGGGCATCGACCGGCGGGTGATCGACGAGTACGCGACGCGGATGCCCGTCTACGAGGTGTCCATCGGCGACTACGTGCTCGCCGGCGGCGAGGCGGCCGTCCTGGTCGTCACGGAGGCCGTGGCACGCCTGCTGCCGGGTGTCCTGGGCAACGCCGAGTCCCACCGCGACGACTCCTTCGCTCCCGGCGCCATGGCCAACCTCCTGGAGGGGCCGATCTACACCAAGCCACCCCAGTGGCGCGGCCGGGAAATCCCGGACGTGCTGCTCAGCGGCCACCACGGCAAGATCGCCCGCTGGCGGCGCGACGAGGCGCTGAAGCGCACCGCCGCCCACCGGCCCGACCTGATCGAGCGCTGCGAGCCCAAGGCCTTCGACAAGAAGGACCGCGAGATGCTCTCGATCCTGGGCTGGTCACCGGACCCGGAGGGGGAGCCGTACGGCCGATTTTGGCGCAGGCCGGACGGCGTGGAAGAATAGGTCGCTGTTGTGCGTCGTCCGGCGTGCGCCCCTGCCACAGGGGGACATGACGCCCGCCCCGACTCGGACAGCACCCTTCAGCACACCTATCTCCCGTCGGTGACCTGTGGCATCGATGAAGAAAGCAGACGACATGTCCCACCTGCTCGACACCGTCGACGGCGCCTCGCTGCGCACCGACATCCCGGCCTTCCGCCCGGGTGACACCGTCAACGTCCACGTCCGCGTCATCGAGGGCAACCGCTCCCGTGTGCAGCAGTTCAAGGGCGTAGTCATCCGTCGCCAGGGCGCCGGTGTCCGCGAGACCTTCACGGTCCGCAAGGTCTCGTTCTCCGTCGGCGTCGAGCGCACCTTCCCGGTGCACACCCCGATCGTCGAGAAGATCGAGCTCGTGACCCGTGGTGACGTCCGTCGCGCGAAGCTGTACTACCTCCGTGACCTGCGCGGCAAGGCCGCGAAGATCAAGGAGAAGCGCGACAACTGAGGTCACGACGGGGTTCTTGGCGGGGCCGGATAACATCTGGCTCCGATGGACACCGAAGCACAGCCCGCGGAGCGCGACCGCTCCTCCCGCCCTTCCGACTCCGAGGACACCTCGGACACCGGAGAGCCGGAGGACCGGTCGCGTTTCGCGTTGGTGTCGCGTGTCGCCGAGTGGCTGCCCGGCGGCCGGATCACCCTGACTGCCCTGGTCTGTCTGGTGTTTCTGCTGCTGCTCAACACCTTCCTGCTGCAGCCGTTCCAGATTCCCAGCGGATCCATGGAATCCGGATTGAGGATCGGCGACCGCGTTCTCGTAAATAAGTTGGCGTACCGTTTCGGTGCTCATCCGCGGCGCGGCGACATCGTTGTGTTCGACGGAACCGGCTATTTCGGGGACGCCGACTACATCAAGCGCGTTGTGGGTGTGGGGGGAGACCACGTGCTCTGCTGCGACGAGAGGGGGAGGCTCGAGGTGAACGGGCGGTCGGTCGACGAGACGGCGTTCCTGTACCCCGGGGACACCCCGTCCACCGTGGCTTTCGACGTGGTCGTGCCCGACGGCACGCTGTTCGTCCTCGGTGACCACCGCGGCGACTCAAGTGACTCCCGGGACCACCTGGGTGACCCGGGCGGAGGCATGATTCCCGTTGGTGACGTCATCGGCCGAGCCGACTGGATCGTCTGGCCCGCCGGGCACTGGACCCACCTCGTCCGACCCGGCGCCTACGCGCGCGTACCCGCCGCGGACAGCGCCCATGGGTAACCGCGGCAGGCCGCGCGGCGCGACGCCGGGCGGTTCCTTCGGGAACGAGAACCTGCTGCCGACCGGCTCCCGGCGCGCGGGCGCGCTCGCCCCGGCCGGGGGCGTCGGCCGCAGCCGGGCCGAGCGGCGCAAGCTCCAGCGCAAGGTCAAGCGGCGCCGACGGCGCTCCGCCGTCCGGGAGATACCGCTCCTGGTCGGGGTCGCGGTCCTCATAGCCCTCGTCCTGAAGACCTTCCTCCTCCAGGCGTTCGTGATCCCGTCGGGCTCCATGGAGCAGACGATCCGGATCGGCGACCGTGTCCTGGTCGACAAGTTCACCCCGTGGTTCGGCTCCGAGCCCAAGCGCGGTGACGTCGTCGTCTTCCACGACCCGGGCGGCTGGCTCGCGGACGAGCAGACCACCAAGAAGAACGACCCGATCGTGGTCAAGCAGGTCAAGGAAGGCCTCCAGTTCATCGGCCTGCTGCCGTCCGACAACGAGAAGGACCTCATCAAGCGGGTCATCGGCGTCGGCGGCGACCACGTCAAGTGCTGTGACGCGCAAGGGCGGGTGACCGTCAACGGCGTCCCCCTGACCGAGGCCGACTACCTGTATCCCGGGAACGCACCGTCCGAAACGGCGTTCGACATCACCGTCCCCAAGGGGCGGCTGTGGGTGATGGGCGACCACCGAGGCAACTCGGCCGACTCCCGAGCACACCAGAACACCAGCTACGGAGGCACGGTCCCGCTCAGCCTGGTGGTGGGGCGGGCCAAGGTGATCGCCTGGCCCATGGGGCACTGGACCAGCCTGAACGAACCTAAAACCTTCGCATCGGTTTCCAACTCCGTGTCGGGGGCGACCGCCGCTCCCGAACTGTCGCATAGGGTTGCCCCGGTTGATCCGAACGGATCGATCCAACTCCCGAGCCCTGCGGAACTCCCGCTCGTTATGGGAGTGGTGGGCCTGCGCCGAGGATGGGGCAGGCGGCGGCACGGAGTAAGGAGTTGGCGTGGGGGATGTGGCGGTTGGCGCACGGTCCGGACACGACGGCGAGGAACACCACGGACATCCCGTGGAAGCACCCGCCCCGGCCGCGGACAGCGCCGTGACCTCCGGGAGTGACTCCGGAGCGGACGAGGACGGTACGGCGCCGGGCGACGCGACCCGCACCGAGGAACAGGGGCCGGGCGACCCGACCCCCCAGCCGAGGAAGCCGCGCTCCTTCTGGAAGGAGCTGCCGATCCTGGTCGTCATCGCGCTCGTCCTCGCGCTGCTGATCAAGACGTTCCTGGTGCAGGCGTTCTCGATCCCCTCCGACTCGATGCAGAACACCCTCCAGCAGGGTGACCGCGTCCTGGTCGACAAGCTCACCCCGTGGTTCGGCTCCGAGCCCGAGCGCGGCGAGGTCGTCGTCTTCCACGACCCGGACGACTGGCTGGCGGGCGAGCCCGCGGCCAACCCCAACGCCCTGCAGACGGTGCTCAGCTGGATCGGTCTGATGCCGTCCGCCCAGGAGAAGGACCTCATCAAGCGGGTCATCGGCGTCGGCGGCGACACCATCTCCTGCAGCGGCACCGGCCCCCTGATGGTCAACGGCAAGGCGCTGAACGAGCCGTACGTCTACCCCGGCAACACCCCGTGCACCAACGACGACCAGGGCGGCCAGTTCACCGTCAAGGTCCCCAAGGGCGACATCTGGGTGATGGGCGACCACCGGCAGAACTCGCGGGACTCGCGCTACAACCAGTCCGACAAGCACCACGGCATGGTCCCGGTGAAGGAGGTCGTCGGCCGCGCGATCGTCAAGGCCTGGCCCATCAACCGCTGGGGCACGCTGCCGATCCCGGACACCTTCGACCAAGCGGGCATCAACACCCAGGCCTCGGCCTCGCGCCTCCTGACGGCCGCGCCGGAGGGCCTCGCCCTCATCGGTGTCCTGCCGTTGGTCCTGTGGCGTCGCAAGCGGTCGGGCAAGGACGAGTAAAGGCCTTGTAGAGCTTGTGACCTTGGTCCCGGAGGAAGGGCTGACCACCCTCGGTACCGCCGGGTAGGGTGCGGACCCATGGGTGGCGAGAGCGCAACACGTACGGCCCCGCGTACCGGCGGTGGCACAGGCAAGGGCCCGGTGGGCAGCCGGACCGGACAGCGGTTGTCCGGACTGGCCGTCGCGCTGGGCCTTGTGCTGTTCCTCGGGGGCTTCGGCTGGGGAGCGGTCGTCTACCGGCCGTACACGGTGCCGACCAGTTCGATGACGCCGACGATCGACGCGGGCGACCGGGTGCTGGCCCAACGGGTCGACGGCGACGAGGTGCACCGCGGCGACGTCGTGGTCTTCACGGACAAGACCTGGGTGACGAACGCGCCCGTGGTCAAGCGTGTGGTCGCCGTCGGCGGAGACACCGTCTCCTGCTGCACGAACGGCAAGCTGGTCGTCAACGGCAAGCAGATCGACGAGGGCTACCTCAAGGGCGGCGCGGCCGAGGACAAGACGATCCCCGCGGTGAAGGTTCCCAAGGGCCGACTGTTCCTCCTCGGCGACGAACGTCAGGGCTCCCTGGACTCCAGCGCCCACCTCACGGACGTCGCCGGCGGCACCGTCGCGAGCAGCGCCGTGAGCGCCCGCGTGGACGCCGTCGTCTGGCCCATGAAGGGCACGCTGGAGCGCCCCACCGGCTTCGAGCCGCTCGGCGGCCTTTCCCACCCCGGCCCGCTGGGCGCCATCCTCGCCGTCATCGTCGCGGGCGCGGTCCTCGTCCTCGGCGGCGGCGCCTACGGTCCGATCGCCAAGCTTGCGGCCGGCCGCCGCGCCCGCGCCAGGACGGAGCCCGCCGGTGCCCGCTGAGGTCACCGAGGAGGGCCAGGACTCCTACGAGGGCGGCCTGCGCAAGGTCGCCCGGGTCGTCCTGCTCGACCCGCAGGACCGCATCCTGCTGCTCCACGGCCATGAGCCGGACGATCCGGCCGACGACTGGTGGTTCACACCCGGCGGCGGCCTGGAGGGCGACGAGACCCACGAGGAGGCCGCCCTACGGGAACTCGCGGAGGAGACCGGCATCACCCAGGTCGAACTCGGCCCGGTCCTGTGGACACGGACATGTTCCTTCCCGTTCGCGGGCCGCCGCTGGGACCAGGACGAGTGGTACTACCTGGCCAGGACGTCCGCCACGGCCGAGGGCGTGCCCGGCGCCACGGCCCTCACCGAGCTGGAGCGACGCAGCGTCTCCGGAGCGCGTTGGTGGACGTGCCGGGAACTGGACCGGGCGCATGAGACGGTGTATCCGACCAGACTCGCCGAGCTGCTCCGCAGGCTGCTCGACGAAGGTCCCCCGGCCGGACCCGTGACTCTTGACACCGAAATCGTCTAGGGGCTTACGGGACTGGCGCACAATGGTGGGATCGCACGGCTGAAGGGGAACATGCCATGAGCGCCGAGGACCTCGAAAAGTACGAGACCGAGATGGAGCTGAAGCTCTACCGGGAGTACCGCGATGTCGTCGGTCTGTTCAAATACGTGATCGAGACCGAACGGCGCTTCTACCTCACCAACGATTACGAGATGCAGGTGCACTCGGTCCAGGGTGAGGTGTTCTTCGAGGTGTCCATGGCGGATGCCTGGGTGTGGGACATGTATCGACCGGCTCGCTTCGTCAAACAGGTCCGTGTGCTCACGTTCAAGGACGTGAACATCGAGGAGCTGAACAAGAGTGACCTGGAGCTGCCGGGCGGGTGACGGCGGCACCCGCGGGGTGGCTGTCGCCCGTGTGGGTGACGGAGTTCTCCACAATCACTGAACGGTCCACCAAGATCCACTTGGTGGACCGTTCCGCGTGACGGTTGGTGCCGGAGGTGGTGCCGACATGAACGCACGCAGTGCACTCGGCAAGTACGGCGAGACGCTGGCCGCACGACGGCTGGCAGAGGCCGGAATGACCGTCCTGGAGCGCAACTGGCGCTGTGGCAGGACCGGCGAGATCGACATCGTGGCGCGGGACGGGGACACCCTCGTCGTCTGCGAGGTCAAGACACGGCGGGCCGGTGTCTTCGAGCACCCGATGGCCGCCGTGACGCCCGAGAAGGCGGAGCGCCTACGAGGCCTCGCCGAGCGGTGGATCCACGCCCACGGCGGAGCTCCGCCGGGAGGGGTCCGTATCGACCTGGTGGGCGTCGTCCTGCCCCGGCGCGGCGGACCCGTGGTCGAGCACGCCCGGGGGGTGGCCTGAGATGGGGTTCGCTCGTACGTGTTCGGTGGCGCTGGTGGGCGTCGAGGGTGTGGTGGTCGAGGTCCAGGCCGACCTCGAACCGGGCGTCGCCGCGTTCACGCTGGTGGGACTGCCCGACAAGAGCCTGACGGAGAGCAAGGACCGGGTGCGGGCCGCGGTCGTCAACTCGGGCGCGCCCTGGCCGCAGAAGAAACTGACCGTCGGGCTCAGCCCGGCGTCGGTGCCGAAGAGCGGCAGCGGGTTCGACCTCGCCGTGGCGGCGGCGGTGCTCGGTGCGGCCGAGCGGATCGATCCGCGCGTGCTCGCCGACATCGTGATGATCGGCGAACTGGGACTGGACGGACGGGTCCGGCCGGTCCGGGGCATCCTGCCCGCCGTACTGGCCGCCGCTGACTCCGGATACGAGCAGGTCGTCGTGCCGGAATGCGCCGCCGCCGAGGCGTCCCTCGTGCCCGGGGTGTCCGTCCTGGGCGTCCGCACACTGCGGCAGCTGATCGCCGTACTCGCCGACGAACCCGTACCCGACGAGGAACCGGACGAGCTGGGGCGCCCGGATCCGCTTCTCGCCGGGCTGCGCATGCCCGGCACGGGCGCTGCCACGGGGATGCACAGCGTGGGCGCGTCGCAGCACGACCCGGGGCATGATCTCTCCGATGTCGTCGGCCAGTTCTCGGCGCGGACGGCGGTGGAGGTCTCGGCGGCCGGCGGCCATCATCTGTTCCTCGAAGGGCCGCCGGGGGCCGGGAAGACGATGCTCGCGGAGCGGTTGCCCGCGGTCCTGCCCCGGCTCGGCCGGCAGGAGTCGTTGGAAGTCACTGCCGTGCACTCGGTGGCGGGTCTGCTGCCCCCGGGCAAACCCCTGATCGACGTCGCTCCCTACTGCGCCCCGCACCACTCGGCCACGATGCAGGCCCTCGTCGGGGGCGGACAAGGGATCGCGCGGCCCGGGGCGGTGTCGCTTTCGCATAGAGGTGTTCTGTTTTTGGACGAAACACCCGAATTTAGCGGTCAGGCCCTCGACGCGCTACGGCAGCCCCTGGAGGCCGGGCACGTGGTGATCGCGCGCAGTGCGGGGGTCGTCCGGTTCCCGGCGCGGTTCCTGATGGTGCTCGCGGCCAACCCCTGTCCCTGCGGCCGTTTCTCGCAGACCGACGACCTGTGCGAGTGCGCGCCGATGTCGATCCGGAGGTACCAGGCCAGGCTCTCCGGGCCGCTGCTCGACCGGGTGGACCTGCGGGTGGAGGTGGACCGCGTCACGCGGGACCAGCTCACCGGACGCGGCTCGCGGGGCGAGTCCACGGCGACGGTCGCGGACCGGGTGCGGGCGGCCAGGGAGCGGGCGGCGGCGCGGCTCGCGGACACGCCCTGGCGCACCAACAGCGAGGTGCCCGGCCGTGAACTGCGCAGCCGCTGGCATGCCGAACGCGGCGCGATGGACGAGGCCGAGCGCAGTCTGGAGCGTGGTGCGCTCACCACGCGCGGGCTCGACCGGGTACTGCGCGTCGCCTGGACGGTCGCGGACCTGGTCGGCCACGACCGACCCGGCGCGACCGATGTAGCCCTCGCGCTCCAACTGCGCACAGGCGTACCGCGAGGCGTGCCGATGGCCATCGGGGCACTGACATGACCGCGAACGGCGACGCGGGCGACGAGTTCCTCGCCCGCGTCTTCCTCGCCCGGGTCATCGAACCCGGCGACGAGGTCGCCGGCCGATGGATCCGGGAGTTCGGGGCCGTGGAAGTGGCCCGGCGGCTCGGGAACGGAGGACCGCAGCTCACCGGGGTGACCGACAAGCGGTGGGCCGGGTTGTGCGCGCGGGCCGGACTGGTCGAGCCCGGGCGGGACTTGACCGTCGCGCGGGATACGGGCGTCCGGTTCGTGTGCCCCGGTGATGTCGAGTGGCCCGCCCAGCTCGACGATCTCGGGGACGCGCGGCCCATCGGGTTGTGGGTGCGCGGGCTGCCCAACCTGCGGGTGTGGGCGCTCAAGTCGGTCGCCGTCGTCGGCGCCCGCGCCTGCACCGAGTACGGCGCGCACATGGCGGCCACACTCGCCGCCGGACTGGCCGAACTCGGCTGGGTGGTCGTGTCCGGTGGCGCCTACGGAGTCGACGGCGCCGCCCATCGCGGCGCCCTCGGCGCGGGCGGTGCCACCGCCGCCGTGCTCGCCTGCGGCGTCGACCAGCCCTACCCGCGCGGCCACGCCGAGTTGATCCGCAGGATCACCGAACAGGGGCTCGTGGTGGGGGAGTTGCCGCCCGGCGAGCATCCGACGCCGAGCAGGTTCATCCTCCGGAACAGGGTGATCGCCGCGCTCACCAGGGGCACCGTGGTGGTCGAGGCCGCGTACCGGAGCGGGTCGCTCGTCACGGCGCGGGCCGCGCAGCGGTTGGGGCGCCACACGATAGGGGTGCCCGGCCCGGCCACGAGTGCGCTGTCCGCCGGTGTGCACGAACTCCTGCGCGGAGACGCGGTGCTGGTCACCGACGCGGCGGAAATCGTCGAACTGGTCGGTGACATGGGCGAACTGGCCCCGGACCGACGCGGACCGGTGCTCCCGCGCGACCTGTTGGAGCCGGCCGCCCGGCGCATCCTCGCCGCGCTGCCCGGCAACAGGGCGGCGCCGCCGCGGGAGATCGCGCGCGGTGCGCAGACCACGGAGGACGACGCGATCGCGAGACTGTACGAACTCCGAGCACTTGGTTACGTCGAACGACACAGCGACGGCTGGAAGTTGACACGCCAGGCGATGATCTCGGTCCGGCCCGGTCGGGGGCGCCGCTGACCGAGTGTGTTCGGCCGTCCGAGGGAACCCCGACACCCTTGGGAATTCCCGCAGTTGGCGCATTCCGATGATCACGCAGAGCGATCGGAGTGACCGGTTCCGGTACCCCGTCGAACGCGTCCGTGCCCGGTCCGAGCCCCGCACTTCGCACACCGCGACACTCCAGTCACGCTACGCTCACGGGGATTCCGGCACAGACCGGCATCTCCACATCACTCCGACAGCTCACCCAGGCACCCCCACTTCACGGCAGAACGGCACAAGGCGACGAATGCCCCAGCACACCTCCGGGTCCGACCGGGCGGCGATCCCCCCAGCCGCCCGCGACGGTGGCAGCGTCCGGCCGCCCGCTCCCTCGACGCTCGACGAGCTGTGGCGGTCGTACAAGACGACGGGCGACGAGCGGTTGCGTGAGCAGCTGATCCTGCACTACTCGCCGCTCGTGAAGTACGTCGCGGGACGGGTGAGCGTCGGACTGCCGCCCAATGTGGAACAGGCGGACTTCGTGTCGTCGGGGGTGTTCGGACTGATCGACGCGATCGAGAAGTTCGACATCGAGCGGGAGATCAAGTTCGAGACGTACGCGATCACCCGCATCCGGGGCGCGATGATCGACGAACTGCGCGCGCTGGACTGGATTCCGCGCTCGGTACGGCAGAAGGCGCGGAACGTGGAGCGGGCGTACGCCACGCTGGAGGCGCGGCTCAGGCGCACGCCGAGCGAGGGCGAGGTGGCCGCCGAGATGGGCATCGCGGTGGAGGAACTCCATGCCGTCTTCAGCCAGTTGTCGCTGGCGAACGTGGTCGCCCTGGAGGAGCTGCTGCACGCCGGCGGTGAGGGCGGCGACCGGCTCAGCCTGATGGACACCCTGGAGGACACCGCCGCCGACAACCCGGTGGAGGTGGCCGAGGGCCGGGAACTGCGGCGGTTCCTGGCGCGGGCGATCAACACGTTGCCCGAGCGGGAGAAGACCGTCGTCACCCTGTACTACTACGAGGGCCTCACCCTCGCCGAGATCGGCAACGTGCTCGGGGTGACCGAGAGCCGGGTCAGCCAGATCCACACCAAGTCCGTGTTGCAGCTGCGCGCCAAGCTGGCGAGTTTCGGCCGTTGAGCAGAAGTCGCACGGCCTCCCCGACCTCGCAGAATCGTGCCTGCATGGCCCGGGTCACTCCCGCCGGGGGTGCGCCGTCCGTAGAGTGGTTGACGTGCCAAGGATTCGAGCGGCCTCCGTGGCCGAGCACCGGTCGATGCAGCGAGCCGCCCTGCTGGACGCGGCTCGTTCCCTGCTGTCCGAGGGCGGGACGGAGGCGCTGACCTTCCCGGCCCTGGCTGAGCGGACGGGGCTCGCGCGGTCGTCCGTGTACGAGTACTTCCGCTCCCGGGCCGCTGTCGTCGAGGAGCTGTGCGAGGTCGACTTTCCCGTCTGGGCGGCGGATGTGTCGGCGGCGATGGAGCGGGCCGGCTCCGCCGAGGGCAAGGTTGAAGCGTACGTACGGCAGCAGCTTGCCCTGGTCGGGGATCGGCGGCACCGGGCTGTCGTTGCCATCTCCGCGAGTGAGCTGGACGCGGGGGCTAGGGAGAAGATTCGGGCCGCGCACGGGGGGTTGGTGGCGATGATCGTCTCCGCGTTGGCGGAGATGGGGCATGGGGAGCCTCGGCTGGCGGCGATGTTGGTTCAGGGGGTTGTTGACGCGGCTGTGCGGCGGATTGAGCTGGGGGCTGCGGAGGATCCCTCGGTGATTACTGAGGCTGCGGTGAGTATGGCCTTGCGGGGTGTGCGGGGCTGAGTGTTGTTTGCCGTCCGCGGGCCGGTGGGGGCTGGTCGCGCAGTTCCCCGCGCCCCTAAGAAACGGGCGTTGCGAGGACCGGCAACAAGCGTGACGGGCCTCTGTTCAGCAGCCACGGCGGCAGCAACGCCAGCGGGTCCAAGTACATCTCCCCTCTCAGTAGGCCCCAGTGCACGCATGTCGTCGTGCAGTGAGAGCCCGTGAGCTCCACGGTGCCAACCACCTGGCCCGGCTCCACCTCGTCTCCCTTCTTCACCGATGCGCTCACCGGCTCGTACGTCGTGCGGAGATCCGTCCCCGCCAGCTCCACCGACACCACTCCCCTCCCCGCCACCCGGCCCGCGAAGGACACCCGGCCCGGCGCCACCGCTCGTGCCGGAGCACCGGGTTGGGTTGCCAAGTCCACGCCTCGGTGGCCCCGGGCGTAGACCGTCGCCGGGGGCTCCCAGCCTCGTAGGACCAGAGGGTGTGAGCCGACCGGCCAGGTGCTCGCGATCGCCGGTACGGAGGGGGCGGGGGGCGCGGGGGGCGGGGGAGGGGCGTCGCTTGCTCGGGCCGTGCAGGTCAGCAGGGTCAGGATGAGGGCCGGCAGCAGAGCCGGCCCTGTACGCATAAGTCGGTCGTCTCGTCGCATCCGCATGGCACAAACCGTGCCGTACCCGGGCCGATCATGGCCGGGACCTGTGGAGCGGCGGGTGGTTGTGGACAACGCCGTCACCCGGTGCCTCGCGGGTCCCGTACACTTCCTTTGGCGATCCGGGTCACCGGGTCGACTTCGCACGCCCCGGCATCCGGTTCTCCGTCGCAGGACGAAATCCGGTGTCAGCGCTCCTCGGTCCTCTGGGCACGCGCACGTGGGCGTCAGGCGCGAGTGCCGTCCGGTGCTCGCGGCACAACCGAGAAAACCAAGGAGAACGGCCATGGCCGTCGTCACGATGCGGGAGCTGCTGGAAAGCGGCGTCCACTTCGGTCACCAGACCCGTCGCTGGAACCCGAAGATGAAGCGCTTCATCTTCACCGAGCGCAACGGCATCTACATCATCGACCTGCTCCAGTCGCTGTCGTACATCGACCGCGCCTACGAGTTCGTCAAGGAGACCGTCGCCCACGGCGGCACGGTCATGTTCGTCGGTACGAAGAAGCAGGCGCAGGAGGCCATCGCCGAGCAGGCCACCCGCGTCGGCATGCCCTACGTCAACCAGCGCTGGCTGGGCGGCATGCTCACCAACTTCTCCACCGTCTACAAGCGTCTGCAGCGCCTCAAGGAGCTTGAGCAGATCGACTTCGAGGACGTCGCCGCGTCCGGTCTCACCAAGAAGGAGCTTCTCGTGCTCTCGCGCGAGAAGACCAAGCTGGAGAAGACCCTCGGTGGTATCCGCGAGATGTCCAAGGTTCCCAGCGCCGTCTGGATCGTGGACACCAAGAAGGAGCACATCGCGGTCGGTGAGGCCCGGAAGCTCAACATCCCGGTCGTCGCCATCCTCGACACGAACTGCGACCCCGACGAGGTCGACTACAAGATCCCGGGCAACGACGACGCGATCCGCTCCGTCACCCTGCTCACCCGCGTGATCGCCGACGCCGTCGCCGAGGGCCTCATCAGCCGCTCCGGTGTCGCCGCCGAGGCCAAGGGTGACAAGGCCGCCGGCGAGCCGCTCGCCGCGTGGGAGCGCGACCTGCTCGAGGGTGAGAAGAAGGCCGACGAGGCTCCCGCCGCCGAGGCCGAGGTGCAGACCTCCGCCGAGACGGAGAAGGTCGCCGACGCCGAGCAGGCCGAGGCTCCCGCCGCTGTCGAGGAGGCCGCTGCCGAGGTCGAGGCTCCCGCTGCCGAGGTCGAGGCTCCCGCCGCCGAGGCCGCTCCGGTCGTCGAGGCTGAGGCCGCTCCGGTCGCCGAGGCCGAGCAGGCCTGACCTTCCGGGCCAAAGGGCTGACAGAAGGACGGCGGGTGGTGCGGACCGCGCCACCCGCCGTTCATCCACAGCCCCTAGATCTTCGTAGCCCGTAGATCCTTGGCGGAAGCCCGCGCTGTCCGCGGCCGCCGCCGACTTCGAGACTTCGAACTCCGAGAAGAGATTCACAGATCATGGCGAACTACACCGCCGCCGACGTCAAGAAGCTCCGTGAGCTCACCGGCGCCGGCATGATGGACTGCAAGAAGGCACTGGACGAGGCCGACGGCAACGTCGAGAAGGCCGTCGAGGCGCTCCGCATCAAGGGCCAGAAGGGCGTCGCCAAGCGCGAGGGCCGCTCCGCCGAGAACGGCGCCGTGGTCTCCGTCATCGCCGACGACAACACCTCCGGTGTCCTGGTCGAGCTGAAGTGCGAGACGGACTTCGTCGCCAAGGGCGAGAAGTTCCAGGCCGTCGCCAACCAGATCGCCCAGCACGTCGCCAAGACCGCCCCGGCCGACCTCAAGGCGCTGCTCGCCTCCGAGATCGAGTCCGGCAAGACGGTCCAGGCGTTCGTGGACGAGGCCAACGCGAACCTGGGCGAGAAGATCGTCCTGGACCGCTTCGCCCAGTACGCCGACGGTTACGTCTCCGCGTACATGCACCGCACGATGCCCGACCTGCCCCCGCAGATCGGTGTCCTCGTCGAGCTGGACAAGCCGAACGCCGAGGTCGCCCGCGGCGTCGCCCAGCACATCGCCGCCTTCGCGCCGAAGTACCTGGCCAAGGACGACGTGCCGGCCGAGGTCGTCGAGTCCGAGCGCCGTATCGCCGAGGAGACCACCCGCGCCGAGGGCAAGCCCGAGGCCGCGATCTCCAAGATCGTCGAGGGTCGCGTCAACGGCTTCTTCAAGGACGCGACGCTGCTTGGTCAGCCGTACGCGCTCGACCCCAAGAAGTCCGTCCAGAAGGTTCTGGACGAGGCGGGTGTCACCCTGAAGCGCTTCACGCGCATCAAGGTCGGCATCTGAGTCCGTACCGCGATCGACGCGCGGCGCCCCGCGGAATCCCGCTAGGGTCGTCAGCAGTCGGCTGTATTGCTGGCGTATCCCGCCGCACACGCGCGCGTGGCGGACGACAGCAGATCTGACGAGGAGGCCATTGCCGAGCATGGGATGCGAACGACACCCCACCGGCAGTGGCCTTCTTCGTATGTGCACCATGAGGAGAACGCCATGACCACCAAGCCCCAGAAGAGCGACGACGGCAAGGTACGCGGCCGGTTCATGCTGAAGCTGTCCGGAGAGGCCTTCTCCGGAGGTGGCGGCCTGGGCGTGGACCCCGACGTGGTGCACAAGATCGCCCGTGAGATCGCGGCCGTCGTCCGGGACGGCGCGGAGGTCGCCGTCGTCATCGGCGGCGGCAACTTCTTCCGCGGCGCCGAACTCCAGCAGCGCGGCATGGACCGGGCGCGCTCGGACTACATGGGCATGCTCGGCACGGTGATGAACTGCCTCGCGCTCCAGGACTTCCTGGAGAAGGAGGGCATCGACAGCCGCGTCCAGACCGCCATCACCATGGGCCAGGTCGCCGAGCCGTACATCCCGCTGCGCGCCGTGCGCCACCTGGAGAAGGGCCGCGTGGTCATCTTCGGCGCCGGTATGGGCATGCCCTACTTCTCCACCGACACCACCGCCGCCCAGCGCGCCCTGGAGATCAACGCCGAGGCGCTGCTGATGGGCAAGAACGGCGTGGACGGGGTCTACGACTCCGACCCGAAGACGAACTCCGAGGCCGTCAAGTTCGACTCGCTCAGCTACGGCGAGGTCATCACCCAGGACCTGAAGGTCGCGGACATGACCGCCATCACGCTGTGCCGCGACAACAAGCTTCCGATCCTGGTCTTCGAGCTTCTGGCGGAGGGCAATATCGCCCGCGCCGTCAAGGGTGAGAAGATCGGCACGCTTGTGGGTGACCAAGGCAGCCAGGGCTGATGACCCTGACCGGGGGATGGACAATGTCCTGCCGGTCGGGAACCGTGCAGGAAGAAGACGCGACGCAGCCGGCCGCCGACGCCGACACAGCACAGCAGCCGGGCCTACTCAAGACACGCAGGAGCAAGTGGTGATCGAAGAGACCCTCCTCGAGGCCGAGGAGAAGATGGAGAAGGCCGTCGTGGTCGCCAAGGAGGACTTCGCCGCGATCCGCACCGGCCGTGCGCACCCGGCGATGTTCAACAAGATCGTGGCCGACTACTACGGCGCGCTGACGCCGATCAACCAGCTGGCCTCGTTCTCCGTACCGGAGCCGCGGATGGCCGTGGTGACCCCGTTCGACAAGACCGCGCTGCGGAACATCGAGCAGGCGATCCGCGACTCGGACCTGGGCGTCAACCCCAGCAACGACGGCAACATCATCCGTGTGACGTTCCCCGAGCTGACCGAGGAGCGCCGCAAGGACTACATCAAGGTCGCCCGGGCCAAGGCCGAGGACTCCAAGGTGTCCATCCGCGCCGTCCGCCGCAAGGCCAAGGACGCGCTGGACAAGCTCGTCAAGGACAAGGAGTCCGGCGAGGACGAGGTCCGTCGTGCGGAGAAGGAGCTCGACGACACCACGGCGAAGTACGTCGCCCAGGTGGACGAACTCCTCAAGCACAAGGAAGCGGAGCTGCTCGAGGTCTGATGAACGACTCTTCCTGGGGGGCACCGCCACAAGCCGGGTACTGGGGGCCGTCCGACCAGGGGCCTGTCCAGGGGGCTGCCCCGGCGGGTCCCACGTACGATGCGCCTGAGGCGCAGCAGACTCGCCCCATGCCCATCGTGCCCGACGAGCCCGCATACGGCGGACACCAGGATGACGATCGGGGGGCCGCTCGGCTGAGCGGCCCCTTGTTCCGCGACGAGACGCAGCAACCGCCGTACGACGTGCGGCAGTCGCAGCCGTACGACCCGCGGACGCAGCCCTCTGACACGCCGCAGGCGCAGCCCTACGGGGCGGTGCCGCAGAATCCGGAGCCCATGCCCGATGCCCCGCCACCGGCGCCCGCCCCGCAGAAGAAGAGCGCGGGCCGGGACCTGGGTGCGGCCATAGGGGTCGGTGTCGGACTCGGTGCGGTCATCATCGCGTCCCTGTTCGTCGTCAAGGCCGTGTTCATCGGCGTGATTGCGGTCGCCGTCGTCGTGGGTCTGTGGGAGCTGACCTCGCGGCTGCAGGAGCGCAAGGGCATCAAGGCGCCCCTCGTGCCCCTCGCGGTCGGCGGCGCGGCGATGGTCGTCGCCGGATACGTCCGGGGCCCCGAAGGCGCCTGGGTCGCCATGGCTCTCACGGCACTCGCCGTCCTCGTATGGCGGATGACGGAACCGCCTGAGGGCTACCTCAAGGACGTCACGGCGGGCGTCTTCGCGGCGTTCTACGTGCCGTTCCTGGCCACGTTCGTCGCCCTGATGCTCACCGCCGACGACGGTGCCTGGCGGGTCATGACGTTCCTGCTGCTGACCGTGGTCAGCGACACGGGCGCCTACGCCGTCGGCTGGCGCTTCGGCACGCACAAGCTCGCCCCGCGCATCAGCCCCGGAAAGACCCGCGAGGGCCTGTTCGGGGCGGTGTCCTTCGCGATGGTGGCGGGCGCGCTGTGCATGCAGTTCCTGATCGACGACGGCAGCTGGTGGCAGGGCCTCGTCCTCGGCCTCGCGGTCGCGGCCAGTGCCACGCTGGGCGACCTCGGCGAGTCCATGATCAAGCGCGACCTGGGCATCAAGGACATGGGCACGCTGCTGCCGGGGCACGGCGGCATCATGGACCGGCTCGACTCCTTGCTGCCCACGGCGCCGGTGGTGTGGCTGTTGCTGGTGCTGTTCGTGGGCTCCGGCTGAAAAACCAGCCGACCTACTGAACCGCTGACCTGCGGTTTTATGGGTGAGGGGCTCGTTGTCCACAGGGCGGCGAGTCCCTCTTCGTATGTCTGCGACACTGGTACAGCCATGCCTAAGCCCGGAGAACTCACATTCGTCGCCCCCCGCGCAGCCCAGAAGCCGCCGCGGCACCTTGCCGATCTCACGCCCGCCGAGCGCAAGGAAGTCGTCGCCGCGATCGGGGAGAAGCCGTTTCGCGCCAAGCAGCTCTCGCAGCACTACTTCGCGCGGCTCGCGCACGACCCGGCGGAGTGGACCGACATCCCCGCCGGTTCGCGCGCCAAGCTGCAGGAGGCGCTGCTTCCTGAGCTGATGACCGTCGTACGGCATCAGTCGACCGACCAGGAGACCACCCGCAAGACGCTGTGGCGGCTGTTCGACGGGACGCTCGTCGAGTCCGTGCTGATGCGATACCCGGACCGGGTCACCATGTGCATCAGCTCGCAGGCGGGCTGCGGGATGAACTGCCCGTTCTGCGCGACCGGACAGGCCGGCCTCGACCGCAATCTGTCCACCGGCGAGATCGTGCACCAGATCGTCGACGGCATGCGTGCCCTGCGCGACGGCGAGATCCCCGGCGGCCCCGCGCGGCTGTCCAACATCGTCTTCATGGGCATGGGCGAACCCCTCGCCAACTACAAGCGGGTCGCCCAGTCCATCCGGGCCCTCACCGACCCGGAGCCGGACGGCCTGGGCCTCTCGCAGCGCGGGATCACCGTCTCGACGGTCGGACTGGTCCCCGCGATCCACCGGTTCTCCGACGAGGGCTTCAAGTGCCGGCTCGCGATCTCGCTGCACGCCCCTGACGACGACCTGCGCGACACCCTGGTCCCCGTGAACACGCGGTGGAAGGTGCGCGAGGTCCTCGACGCGGGCTGGGAGTACGCGGCGAAGTCGGGGCGCCGGCTGTCCATCGAGTACGCGCTGATCCGCGACATCAACGACCAGGCGTGGCGCGGCGACCGGCTCGGCCGCCTCCTCAAGGGCAAGCCCGTGCACGTCAACCTCATCCCGCTGAACCCGACGCCGGGCTCGAAGTGGACCGCCTCCCGTCCCGAGGACGAGAAGGCGTTCGTCGAGGCCATCGCGGCCCACGGGGTGCCGGTCACCGTCCGGGACACCCGGGGCCAGGAGATCGACGGAGCGTGCGGCCAGCTCGCCGCCACCGAGCGGTAACCTGTTCGCGTAGGTACATCTTCATATTCCGACAGGGGAGCGCCACAGCGCTGAGAGTGCGGGATTGTCCGCAGACCCTCTGAACCTCGCCCAGGTCATTCTGGGTAGGAAGTTCGGTCACCACTCTTGCTGTTGCGCCCTGCCCGGGAGCCGCCGGAATTCTCCGACGTCCCGGGCAGGGCCGCGTCTCTTCCTGGACACCCCAGGAGGAAAACAACCGTGCACACCAAGACCTTCGTGGCCGCGGCCGTCGGGTTCGGCCTGCTCACGCTGTCCGCGTGCGGCTCGTCCGACAGCGGCAGCGGCGGCGACTCCAAGACCGTCACCCTGGTCAGCCACGACTCGTGGGCCGTCTCGAAGAGCGTCCTCAAGGACTTCGAGAAGCAGTCCGGCTACACCGTCAAGGTCCTCAAGGACGGCGACGCCGGCCAGGCCGTCAACAAGGCGATCCTGACCAAGGACAACCCCCAGGGCGACGTCTTCTTCGGCGTCGACAACACCCTGCTCTCCCGCGCGCTCGACAACGGCCTCTTCCAGTCCTACGACGCGAAGGGCTCCGCTCTCGTCAAGCCCGAGTACCGCGTCGACCAGACCAAGCACCGGGTCACGCCCATCGACACCGGCGACATCTGCGTCAACTACGACAAGGCCTACTTCACCAAGCACAAGCTGACCCCGCCGGCCTCCTTCGCCGACCTGGCCAAGCCCGCGTACAAGAACCTCCTCGTCACCGAGAACGCCGCCACCTCCTCACCCGGCCTCGGCTTCCTGCTCGGCAGCGCCGCGCAGTTCGGCGACGACGGCTGGCAGGCGTACTGGAAGAAGCTCAAGGCCAACGGCGTGAAGGTCGTCGACGGCTGGGAGCAGGCCTACGACCAGGAGTTCTCCGGTTCCGCAGGCGGCAAGAAGGCGGGCGGCGACCGGCCCCTCGTCGTCTCGTACGCCTCCTCGCCGCCCGCCGAGGTCATCTACGGCGACCCGAAGCCGACCACCGCCCCGACCGGGGTGTCGTACGGCACCTGCTTCCGGCAGACCGAGTACGCGGGCCTGCTCAGCAACGCCAAGAACACCAAGGGCGGCAAGGCGTTCCTCGACTTCCTGCTCACCAAGGAGTTCCAGGAGGACATGCCTCTCAACATGTTCGTCTACCCGGTGCGCGAAGGCGCCCAGGTGCCGCAGGAGTTCGTGAAGTACGGCCGCCAGGCCTCGGACCCCGAGACCATGGCCCCCGCGAAGATCGCCGCCAACCGGGACCAGTGGGTCAAGTCGTGGACCTCGCTCGTACTGAAGTAGCCCCGCCGAAGACGCGGAAGGCCCGTAAGGGGAACGCCACGCGGCTCGGGCTCATGGCCGTGCCCGTCGCGTTCTTCGCGGTGTTCTTCGCCTACCCCGTCGCCGCGATCGTCGCGCGCGGCCTCAAGGTCGACGGCGCCTGGCAGTTGGGCCGTATCCGGGATGTGCTGGCGCAGTCCGACATCCGGCACGTCCTGTGGTTCACCACCTGGCAGGCGCTCGCGTCCACCGCGCTCACGCTGCTGATCGCGCTCCCCGGCGCGTATGTCTTCGCGCGCTTCGACTTCCCGGGCCGACACGTCCTGCGGGCCGTCGTGACGGTCCCCTTCGTGCTGCCGACGGTCGTCGTCGGTACGGCCTTCCTCGCCCTCGTCGGCCGGGGCGGACTCCTCGACGACCTGTGGGGCGTACGGCTGGACACCACCGTGTGGGCCATCCTGCTCGCGCACGTCTTCTTCAACTACGCGGTCGTCGTACGGACGGTGGGCGGCCTCTGGGCACAGCTCGACCCGCGCCAGGAGGAGGCGGCGCGGATGCTCGGCGCCTCCCGGCTGCGGGCCTGGCGGAAGGTGACGCTGCCCGCGCTCGGGCCCGCCGTGGCCGCCGCCGCGCTGATGGTCTTCCTCTTCACCTTCACGTCCTTCGGCGTGGTGCAGATCCTCGGCGGCCCGACCTTCTCGACCCTCGAAGTGGAGATCTACCGCCAGACCTCCGAGGTCTTCGACCTGTCCACGGCGGCCGTGCTGACGATCGTCCAGTTCGTCGCTGTGGGCGCGATCCTCGCCGTGCACGCCTGGACGGTACGACGGCGGGAGAGCGCCCTACGGCTCGTGGACCCGTCGGTGACCGCACGGCGCCCGCGCGGGGCCGGCCAGTGGACCCTGCTGGCCGGAGTCCTCGTCTCCGTCCTCCTGCTGCTTCTGCTGCCGCTCGCCGTACTGGTCCAACGGTCGCTCGACACACCGGACTTCGGCTACTACCGGGCGCTGACGAGCGAGGACGGCGGCACCTTCCTGGTCCCGCCGATCGCCGCGATCGGCAACTCGCTGGAGTACGCCGCCACCGCCACCGCCATCGCCGTGGTGATCGGCGGACTCGCCGCCGCGGCCCTCACCCGGCGCGACGCCGGGCGGCTGGTGCGGGGCTTCGACGCGCTGCTGATGCTGCCGCTCGGGGTGTCGGCGGTGACGGTCGGCTTCGGGTTCCTGATCTCGCTCGACAAGCCCCCGCTGGATCTGCGGAGTTCATGGATCCTGGTGCCGCTCGCGCAGGCGCTGGTGGGCGTTCCCTTCGTCGTACGGACCATGCTGCCCGTGCTGCGGGCGGTGGACGGGCGGCTCAGGGAGGCGGCGGCCGTGCTCGGGGCGTCGCCGTGGCGGGTCTGGCGCGAGGTCGATCTGCCGTTGGTGCGGCGGGCGTTGCTGATCGCCGCCGGGTTCGCGTTCGCGGTCTCGCTGGGCGAGTTCGGGGCGACGGTGTTCATCGCGCGGCCCGACAACCCGACGCTGCCGGTTGCCGTGGCCCGGCTGCTGTCCCGGCCCGGTGATCTCAACTACGGCCAGGCGATGGCCCTTTCGACGATTCTGATGGTGGTGTGCGCGGTGGCCCTGCTGGTGCTTGAGCGGCTGCGTACCGATCGGACCGGGGAGTTCTAGATGCCGCCGAACATGTCGCCGAACAGGCCGCTGCTGAGCCTTGAGGGCGCGACCGTGCGGTTCGGCGGGCGGCCCGTGCTGGACGCCGTCGACCTCGGAGTCGTAGAGCACGAGATCGTGTGTGTGCTCGGGCCCAGTGGCAGCGGCAAGTCGACGCTGCTGCGGGCGGTGGCCGGGCTCCAACCCCTGGACTCGGGCCGGGTGTTGCTCGACGACCGGGACCAGTCGGGCGTGCCCGCGCACAAGCGGGGGGTGGGTCTGATGTTCCAGGACCACCAGCTGTTCCCGCAGCGTGACGTCGCCGGCAACGTCGCCTTCGGGCTGCGCATGCACGGGGCGTCGAAGAGACAACAGGACGCGCAGGTGGGCGAGTTGCTCGACCTCGTAGGCCTGCCGGGTGCGGCCCGCCGTGCCGTGGCGGGGCTGTCCGGCGGTGAGCAGCAGCGGGTGGCGCTGGCCCGGGCCCTCGCACCTCGGCCGCGTCTCCTCATGCTCGACGAGCCGCTCGGGCAGCTCGACCGGTCACTGCGGGAGCGGCTGGTCGTCGAACTCCGGGAACTCTTCGGCACGTTGGGCACGACCGTGCTCGCGGTCACGCACGACCAGGGCGAGGCGTTCGCGCTGGCCGACCGGGTCGTGGTGATGCGGGACGGGCGGATCGCCCAGTCCGGGACGCCACTTGAGGTCTGGCAGCACCCCGCCGACGAGTTCGTGGCCCGCTTCCTCGGCTTCGACAACGTGGTCGAGGCCACGGTCGCCGGAGAGGCCGCCGACACCCCCTGGGGCAAGGTCCCGGTCCCCGAGGACGCCCCCCAGGGCACCCGCACACTCCTCGTGCGCCCCGCAGGGGTACGGCTGTTGCCCGCCGACGAGGGTCTGCGCTGCACGGTCGCCACCCGTACCTTCAAGGGCACCCATGTCGCCGTACAGCTCCAGCCGGAGGACGCGCCGCGCCTGGAGGCGGCCTGCGCGCTGCGGGAGGCGCCGGAGGTCGGGGGCGTGGTCGGGGTGGAGTTCGACGCGGCCGAGATCGTCGTGCTCGGCGGCTAGCGGACATGCGTGTGGCCCGTCCCCACGAACCGGACGGGCCACAACAGCGGGTGGTTCAGCGGCCGTTGGATCAGCTGCCGTTGTTCGCACCGCGGCGGCGCATGCCGAAGTAGACGGCTCCGCCGCCCACGACGACGAGGGCGCCGGCGATGCCGGCGATCATGCCGGTGTTGGAGTTCGCACCGGTCTCGGCGAGGTTCGAGTCACCGGCCGCGGGAGACGGCGCGTTGTCCGTGGTCGTCGCGGGGGCGGTGCTGCTCTCCGAGGCCGACGGGGTCGGGGTGTCGGACTCGGCCGGAGTCGAGGCGGTCTCCGACGGCGTCGGGGAAGCCTCCGTCGGGGTCGGGCTGGGGGAGTCCTCCGTCTGGCAGGCCTTGGACGGAGTGGTCAGGTTCGGCGTGATGTCCTTGTCGACCTGGTTGCCGGCCTTGACGTGGACGCGGTACGTGGCGTTCGGCTGCCAGTCCTCGGAGAAGGAGATGGTGACGCCTTCTTTCGAGCCCTTGACCGTCTGCGCCTGGCCGACCTGCTTGGCGTCGGAACCGTTGTTCTCCAGGAACACCGTGACGGTGGCCTCGGCGGAGGAGGCGTCCTTGTCGGTGACGGTGATGACACCGTTGGTGCCGTCACAGGTGGCTTCGGCGGAGAACTCGCTGATGTTGCAGGCGAGCGCGTTGCCCGCGAATCCGAGCGCGAGTGCGGCCGAAGCGGACGCGACACCGAGGATGCGTACGGAACGTCGAGATATGGACACGTTTGCCCTTCACGGGATGTGCAACTGCGGGGGGTTTAGGGGGAGATGGAGCGGCAATGAGGTGAGGCACCATCACCCCCAGGAGTCTCACTGGTCTATAAGTGCTGCGTAAGCAGTGTCAATGCATATGCGGCGTACAGCAGTTGCCTTTACCCGCACTTTAATCTGCGAGACGTTTCAGTGCCTCCGGAGCCTCCTCGATCCGGTCAACGAGGGCGATACGGGCCTCCATCGACCGTTCCCGGGCAAGTGCACGCAGCAGCGGCCACGTCGGCAGCCGCTCCGTCCAGTGCTCCCGGTTCACGAGCACCATCGGCGTGGGCTCGCCGCGCGACTCGTAGTAGTTCGGCGTCGCGTTGTCGAAGATCTCCTGTACGGTCCCGGCCGCGCCCGGCAGGAACACCACACCCGCGTTCGAGCGGGCCAACAGGCCGTCCTCGCGGGTGGCGTTGGCGAAGTACTTGGCGATGTGCGAGGCGAAGGTGTTCGGCGGCTCATGGCCGTAGAACCAGGTCGGGATGCCGATCGAGTGGTTGCCCTTCGGCCAGCGGGTGCGGACGTCGAGGGCGCGCTGGGCCCAGTCGGTGATGGAGGGGCTGAACGACGGTGATCCGGCGAGGAGTTCGCACGCCTCCTCCAGCATGGCGTCCTCGTAGGGCGCCGCGTACGCGCCCAGGTTGGCCGCCTCCATCGCGCCGGGTCCGCCACCGGTCGCCACCGTGAACCCGGCGCGGCTCAGCTCACGGCCCAGGCGCGCGGCACCGCCGTAGGCCTCCGTCCCGCGTGCCATCGCGTGGCCGCCCATGACGCCCACCACCCGCGCTCCGCGCAGGAGTTCGTCGAGGGCGTCGGAGATGGAGTCGTCGTGGACGGCGCGCAGCATCGAGGCGTATATGTCGCCGTCGGCCTTGGTCCGCTGGAACCAGGCGTACGCGAGCGCGTCCGGAGTCTGCTCGTACCCCTTGTCGAGCGAGGTGAACAGCTCGGCGGGCGTGTAGAGACGGCCGCGGTAGGGGTCGAAGGGGAGGTGCGGGACGGGCGGGAAGACGAGGGCGCCGTCGGCGCGGATCTTCGCGGCCGCCTCGTCGCGCATCGGGCAGCCGAGGAAGACGGCGTCCGAGGTGTCCGTGGTGAGCAACTCCCGCGTACGGTCCGTCAGATCGACGGCCTGGACGCGGTATCCGGCGAGAGTGCCGCGCGACGAGACGGTCGCGTCGAAGTCCTCGACCGTCTCGATCTCGCGTTCGTCGTGGTGGGCCGCATGGGCCGGGCTCGTCTGCACGCGCCCATGCTAGGCATCCGACCGGTCAGCCCTGGACGGCCGCCGGGTCCATCCACACGATCTCCCAGGAGTGGCTGTCGAGGTCCTCGAAGGAGCGGCCGTACATGAATCCCTGGTCCTGGACGTCGTCGTTGGCGGTGCCGCCCGCCGCGACCGCCTTGTTCACCAGCTCGTCGACCTTCTCGCGGCTCTCGGCGCTCAGGCACAGCAGCACCTCGCTGGTCTTGGCCGAGTCGGCGATCTCCTTCTTCGTGAAGTCGCTGTAGCGCTGCTTGTTGAGGAGCATCGCGATGATCGTGTCGCTGATCACGACGCAGGCGTTGTCGTCGGTGCTGAACTGGGGGTTGATCGAGTAACCGAGCTCGGTGAAGAACTTCTTCGACGCGGCGACGTCGTTCACGGCCAGGTTCACGAAGATCATCTGCTGGTACATGCGGTGTCTCTCCCATCGGGCGTGCGTGCTATTCGGTGGGTAGACCGGCGGCCGACACGAAACTCATCGGCCGGCCAGCGGCAAAGCCGCCAGTTCGGCCACGAGCAGGGTCAGCGGGAGGAACAGGGCGAGCAGCGCGCCCGCGCGGAGGGCGGCGGCGCTGCGGAGCATGGTGGCGGGGGCGCCGAGGCGAAGCAGCGCTGCCGTGGTGTCGGCGCGGGCGTGCTTGGCCTCCAGGGCGGCGGTCAGCAGCGTCGCCACCGTGCAGCCGGTGACCAGGAGCCCGCCGAGCGTGGTCAGCGGGCCGAAGGCCGGGGCGTTCGCGTCGTAGAGCGCGGTCATCGCGAAGCCACCGGACGCCACCGCGCACACCACGCCCAGCGGACGCCCGATCCGCGTCGCCTCCTCCATCAGCACCCGCCCGGCCAGCAGCCGCATCGCGCCGGGACTGATGGACTGCAGCAGCCGCCCGCAGAGATACGTGAGCCCGGGCCCGGCCAGCGCCAGCCCGATCGCCGTCAGCACCCAGCCGACCAGGACACTCGCGGGCCCGTCCGCGAGCCCGCCGGGCAGCGACAGCCCGCCGCCGTCCTTCGCCCGGCTCGCGTACGCCTCCACGGCGAGCCCGGCGGCCAGCACCGCGATACCCCAGGGGAGGCCTCCGGGGGCCTCACGGGGGGCTGCGGGACGGGTCGGGTCGGGGTCGGAGGCAGGAGCGGGGACGGGGGCGGGCTCGGGCTGTTCGGCGGGTTCGTCCTCCGCCGCGCTGCCACGGGCATCGCCGCGCAGGCGCGCGCCGAAGCGTCCATACGTTCCGAAGGTCTCCCGCGTGCCCGAGCGGTCGTACGCACCGAAGCGGCCGTACGACCTTGCCG
>NZ_JBHXME010000103.1:0-38611 GCF_042721125.1 Streptomyces sp. NPDC058469 | reverse complement strand
GCAGGTAGTCCGGTATCCGCCTGCTCGTGAACGTGACCAGAGCGCTGCCGTTGCGCGTGTGGTAGTGGACGTCGGCCGCGTCGGCGGGAATCGACGCGCCCCCGGCGGTGATCACACCCCGCAGCCTCAGGTCGCTCCCGCCACAGGCCCGCGCGTCCCCACTGGGTGCACGGCAGCTCCGTCTCGACGACCAAAGGTCCTCGGACGGAGCTGCTCGCATGTTCGCCGGCTACATCGCGTCCAGCCCCGTCATGAGCTGCCCGTACGCCCCCTCGGCGGCCGCGACCGCGTCGTCGTACGCCTCGTCGGCGGTCCTGCCGGACGTGATCGTCCGCCAGTTCTCCTGTCCCAACTCCTGCTGTACGGCGATCAGATGGGCCGCGGCCAGGCGTCTCACGATCGGTGGCGTACCGCCGGAGCCGGACGGCAGGGCGTCCGCGAGCGCGTCGATGTCCTGGCCGGTGTACCGCAGCCGCATGCCGATGCGGAGGCTGGGCGTGCGGTAGACGAGGTCCTGGAAGGACAGCACCTCGGGGTGGTCGTTGAGGCCGGTGATCGGGTTCCGGGCGGCGAGTCCGGCCAGGAAGTGGTCACGCAGGGCCGCGGTCGGGGTCAGACCGGCCGGGCGCTCCCGCACCACCCGGGCCGCCTCGCCGAGGTGGTCGGCGAAACGGTGCAGGACCAGGTCCTCCTTGGTCGGGAAGTACCGGAACAGCGTCGCCTTGGAGACCTCGGCCGCCGCCGCGACCTCGACGACGGACACCTCGTCGAAACCCCGCACGCGAAAGAGACGCAGGGCTTCCTGAGCGATGAGGTTCCGCGTGCGTTCCTTCTTGCGCTCGCGCAGACCGGCGGGTTCGTCCATGCCGACGACTTTACCAGAATGGTGAGACTCGGGATCGGATGAGACCGGGAATCTTCTGAGACCGGGTTGCATTTTCTCGCCGGGCGATGTTCCATGGACGTACGACGACGCATGGACGCACGACGACGAGGGGATCTCCATGACCGACGACGGTGTACTGATCGTGGGCGCCGGACCGACCGGGCTCACGCTGGCCATCGAGCTGGCCCGGCGCGGTGCGGGGGTGCGGATCGTGGACGCGGCCCCGGCACCGCACCGGGAATCCCGGGGCAAGGGCCTGCAGTCGCGCACCCTGGAGGTCCTGGAGGACGTCGGCGTCACCGAGCGCGTCCTCACTGCCGGGACGACACGACTGCCGTTCCGCAAGTACTTCGACGGCGCGCACGTGAACGACACCGACCCCTTCGCGGAGACCCGCCCCACACCGGACGCACCGTACGAGCGAGGGGTCCTCATAGGGCAGTGGCAGGTGGAGAAACTCCTGCGCGAGCGGCTCGCGGAGTTCGGGGTCGGCGTCGAACCCGGCACCGAGGTCACCGGGTTCGAGCAGGACGAGGACGGTGTCACGGCCGTCCTCGCCGACGGGGAGCGGATCAGGGCCGGCTACCTCGTCGGCTGTGACGGCGGGCGCAGCCGGGTGCGCAAGGCCATGGGGGTGCGCTTCGAGGGGACGACGGAGGAGACGCAGTCGATGGTCGTCGGTGACGTCGAGGCCGAGGGAATCAGCCGGGACGTCTGGCATCAGTGGTTCGCGTCGGACGGAGGCGGAGTGATGCTCTGCCCCATGCCCGGCACGAACTCCTTCCAGTTCCAGGCCGGCCCCGAACTCGACGCGAGCGGCGAGCCGTTGCCGCCGTCACTGGAGAGCTTCCAGCGGATCTTCGAGCGGTACGCGCGCGTGCCCGGCGTCACGCTGACCGACCCGACCTGGCTCTCCGTCTGGCGGGTCAACGTCCGCATGGTCGACCGGATGCGCGTCGGCCGGGCCTTCCTGGCCGGGGACGCCGCCCACATCCACCCGATCGCCGGCGGCCTCGGCATGAACACCGGCATCCAGGACGCCTACAACCTGGGCTGGAAACTCGCCCTCGCGACCGCCGGGCAGGCGGGCCCCGGACTTCTGGACACCTACGAGGAGGAGCGCCTCCCGGTGGCCGCCTGGACCCTGGGCATCAGCACCGACCTGTACGCCCGAGTGCGCGAAGCGGTCAGGGAACCCGGCACGGGCGTCGAGGCCGCCGCCCCGCCCCCGATGGGCACGGGCTACCGCTGGAGCTCCCTCGCCACGCTCGCCACCCCCGCCACCCCCGCCACCACCGGCGACCCCGCCGTCCTGCGCCCCGGCGACCGCGCCCCCGACGCTCCGTGTCTGGACGCTTCGGGCAACCCGATCCGGCTCTTCCAGGTGTACGCGGACCCACGGTTCACGCTGCTCGGCTTCGGCACGGAAGTCGCGGGCGCGGTGGGCAAGTTGGGGGCCGAGCACGACGACCTGCTCCAGGCGTTCACGGTGGACGGCGGTGACCTGCGGGACCACGAGGGTCACGCCCGTCGCGCGTACGGCGTCACCGACCCGGCACTCGTCCTGGTCCGCCCCGACAACCACATAGCACTGCTGACCCGAGACCCGGCGGAAGTAGCGAACTATCTGTCCCGAATCACCACATTCCCCCCGAAAGAGTGATACTCGGAGTATGAGCATGGCAACGTATGAACTGCTGGCCGCGTCGCACAACACACTCGACGTGGGCGCCGCCTTTCTCGGTGGCCTGGTGATCGCAGGTGCGCTGGTCTGGGCCATACATTTCGGCATGAAGGTCCGGGACCAGGAACTTCCACGGCCGCTCCCCGAGGAGCAGCCCCACCTCCCCGTCGGCGGCGCCGTCCACGAGATGCGCGAGATGCGGGAGCCCGACGAGATGCCCGTGGCAGCGGAGGAGAAGGAACGGCTGATGCCGTACCAGCTCCACCACTCCGGAACCAGAACGGGAAAGGACCAGAGCCGGCTGCGCTGGCTGCCCGGACGGAGCGGTTCCTTCGGCGGTGGCGGCATAGGCCACGTGTGACCTGACCCAGGGGGCTCACCCCGCGGGTTCGCCCTGGGGTCGGCTCACACCTCCGCCGCGGGCAGCGTCACCTCGAACCGGCAACCGCCCGACACGTTCCGTACGGCGGCCCGTCCCTGATGCGCCTCGACGATCCCGCGCACGATCGCGAGCCCCAGCCCGGCCCCGGCGGGCGGAGTCCGCGCGTGCGTGCCACGCCACCCGGTGTCGAAGACGCGTGGCAGATCGTCCTCGGGGATCCCACCGCACCCGTCCGTCACGGACAGCACGACCCCGTCGGCGGACCGCTCGGCGGCAATGGCCACCGTGCCGTCGGCAGGCGTCCGCCGAATCGCGTTGACCAGCAGATTCCCCAGCACCCGGCTCATCTCCTTGCCGTCCACCTCGACGGGCACCGGTTCGATACGGTCGCCGACCAGCCGTACGCCGTGCTCGCGCGCGAGCGGGTCCGCGCCGGCGAGGGCGTCGCCGATCAGGTCGTACAGGGACATCCGGGAGCGGGTGAGGGCGAGGGAGCCGGCGTGGATGCGGGAGAGTTCGAAGAGGTCGCCGACCATGTCGTTGAGGCGTTCCACTTCGGTGCGGATCTGCCGGAGGTAGCGACCAGGATCGGCGGCGACCCCGTCCTCCAGGGCCTCGGACATCGCACGCAGACCGGCCAGCGGGGTCCGCAGGTCGTGCGAGATCCAGGCGACGAGTTCGCGCCGCGACGACTCCAACGCCCGTTCGCGGTCACGGGATTCAGCGAGCTTGGCGCTGGTGGCCGCCAACTCGCGGCTGACGTCGGCGAGTTCGGCGGTGGCGGGTCGCGCCGGGGCGAAGTAGTCGCCGCCGTCGCCGAAGTCGCGGGCGGCGAGGGCGAGTTCACGGCTGCGGGCGACGACCCAGCGGCCGAGCAGCAGCGCGGTGAGCAGGGAGACGACGGCGGCCATCGCGACCACCGTCGTGACCACGGACAGATCGTGCCGGGACAGGAACATCGCCTGCGCCACGGCCAGCGTCCCGGCGAGCATCGCGGTCACGGCCACCGCGGCGACCACGGACACGGACGCGGTGAGCGACCGCCGGCGCAACATCCACAGGGCACCGACACCGAGCACACCGGCGACAGCGGCCCCGAGAAAGGCGAACAGGGCGATGAGAAGGGCGTCACGCATGATCAGTTCCCCTCGGTGCCGGTGGGATCGAAGCGGTACCCGATCCCCCACACCGTCTGGATGAACTGCGGCCGTCCCGGGTCGTCCTCGACCTTCCCGCGCAGCCGCCGTACATGGACGGTGACGGTCGACAGATCACCGAAGTCCCACCCCCACACCTCCCGCATCAGATCCTCCCGCCCGTACACCCGCCCCGGATGCCGAAGGAAGAAGGCGAGGAGATCGAACTCCCGGTGGGTGAGGGCTAGTTCGGCACCGTCCTTGGTGGCGCGGCGGGCAGCGGGATCCACGGCCAGCCCCCCAGCACTCAACGGGGCGGCGGACCCTACAGGCAACCGAGACCGCCGCAACACCGACTCCACCCGCAGCACCAGCTCCCGCGGACTGAACGGCTTGGTGACGTAGTCATCGGCCCCGACTTCGAGCCCGAGAATCCGATCGTCCTCGTCCCCCCGAGCGGTCAGCATGATCACCGGCACGGGCCCCCGCCCCCGCATCCGCCGACAGACCTCCAGCCCGTCCATCCCCGGCAACATCAGATCGAGCACCACCAGGTCGGGCCAGTGCGCATCGGCCCGAGCAAGCGCCTCCGGCCCGTCCGCGGCCCGCTCCACGACATACCCGGCCCGATCGAGATACCCGGAGACGACTTCGGCCACGGTCGGATCGTCGTCGACCACCAGGACACGGGCGCCCGCGGAACCTCCGGCCTCACCGGATTCCTGGACCCGCCCGGCCTTCCCGGCCCTCTCGTACGGCTGCTGCATACCGCCAGCCTCGCACCACATCCCCCGCCGATGCCGCCCCGCACCGGCTCCGGACGCCGGACGTCCGTGTTTCGTAAGAACATCCGGCGCCCTGCGCTGTCCTACTGCTGCGCCCCGGCCCGCCCCGGGTAGACCGCCAACGCCCAGATCACGAACACGTCGACCGCGATCATGATGACCGACCAGACGGGGGCGTACGGGAGGAACATGAACTGGAGGATGGCGCTGAGGCCGGCGAGGACGATGCCGCAGACCCTGGCCCAGCTCATGCCCCGGAGGATGCCCCAGCCGGTGACCGCGCCCACGGCGCCGAGGCAGATCAGGATGACGCCCCAGCCGGTGAGGTTGATGCTGTAGATGTAGTCGCCGACGCGGGTGTAGACGTCGTCCTTGGCCAGCGCGGAGATGCCCTGGAGGATGGCGATGACGCCGTTCATCAGCATCAGGACGCCGGCGAAGACCGCGCCGCCCATCGCGAGGCCGCTGCCGCCCGGGGGCGGGCCGTAGCCTCGGGTGCCGGGAGCCTGGCCGGAGTCGTTCCAGGCCGGGGGCTTCTCCTGGCCGCCGGCGGACGGCGAGTGCGGCTGCTGCGTCGAGTGCGGCTGCTGGGTCATGGCCGTGCCCCACCTCTCTGTGGTCTGTGGTGCTTCGACCATCCGGCCGGGGCACCCCCTCCACCAGGGGAGTTACGCCGTACGGGTGACACCCGACGCGGCCTCCGGTCCCGGTCCCGGCCCCGGTTCCGACCCCGGCCCCTCCTCCGGTTCCGCCGCCAGGAACTCCACCACCGCCAGCCCGAACAGCACCGCCAGCCCCAGCCCGACCACCACCCACCCCGTCGGATACGACCACAGCAGATACGCCAGCAGCGCCGCCCCCACCAGCACCCAGCTGATCCACGCCCGGTACCGGCGCGCGAACGGTCCCACCGGCCCCGTACACAACCCCGCCCCGTCGGCCACCGCACGCACCGCCCCGATCCCGGACGTCCACAGCCGTCGTACGAGACCTGCCCGGCGGCCCGGGCCCGTCAGCCAGGCGCCCAGCGCGATCACCACGCCCAGCGCCACGACCATCCGTACGGTCGTGTGCAGGAACCGGGTCAGCGCGTCGTACACCGCGGCGGCCGCCCCCGGTGACACTCCCGCCGGGAGCGCGTCCAGGTACACGGCGCGGAAGACCCGTAGCGCGATGCCCAGCAGTGCCGTCGCGGCGGCCACTCCCAACGCGCCCGTCACCAGCGCGCGCCGCCTCCGTCCCGCCAGCAGGACGCCCGCCGCGACCAGCAGCACCGCCACCAACGGGAGCCAGGTACCGGCGAGTTGGAGCAAGCGGAAGTACGTCTTGTACGTGCCGAGGTCGTCGCTCTTGAGCAGCGTGATCGACGTGTGGATCTCGGGGATCTTCCCGGCGACCGTCATCCCGTCGTCGACCAGCCGCTGTTTCACCTGGTCCACCACCGGGCCCACGTCGAGCGTCACCGCGCCGTCGTCGAGCCGTACCGCGCCGCCCCCACTGCCGGTCAGGGCTTTCTCCACAGTGCTGTGGACACGGCGGTTGGCGTCCTTCCAGGTCGTGGCGAAGGCGTCCGAGGCGGCCACCGCCTGCGCCTTGTCGTGGACGAAGGCGCGGACCGCGTCCTCCAGTGAACCGCCGAGCGCCCCCAACGCCTTTTCCAGCAGCGGGCGTTGGTCGGGGGCCGCGCCGGAGAGGAGCGCGGCGAGATCGAGGTGGTCCATCACCGCCGACGTCACCCGGTTCGCCACAGCGTTCTGGATGTCCGGGTCGGAGGCGAGCGGCGCCACCGTCGCCACATAACGGTCCGTGTCCCCCACGGTGTCCGCCGTCCACGCGGCCACCACACCCAACGGCGCGAGCACGCACCCCACGATCACCAGCACCACGGCGACCAGCGAACGCACCCGGTGCCGCGGCCTCCGCTCCGCCTCCAGTACGGCCACGCGCGCCCGCAGCCGCTCCAGTTCCCCGGCGCCGCTCTCCGCCACCCGCTCCTCCTCCGCCGACGCCGTGACTGCCAGGGCATCCCCGGTCGCCCGCGTCCGCGAGCAGTGCCGCGCCGTTCGGGTGACGCCGGCATGCGGCCGTACGGCATCGGACCTTCACTTGAGGGACGGCTGAGGGACGACCCGACTCATGGAGGCGACATGGCCTGGAACAGGCGCGGTGCGGTGCGGGCGGCGGCTGTCACCCTCGACCTAACCGGTCTGGCCGGGTTGACCGGTTGTTCTGACGACAGCACCCCCTCCTCCGCCGCCGGCAAGGCCGCGTCCGCCGTCGCGTCCATCGGGGCGCAGGCCACCGGCGCGATCGCGTCGGCCACCGCCGAGGCCGGCCGCGAACTCGGCGACGTGAAGAACGGCGTCGACGCGAAGGACGCAGTCCAACTCGGCGCCCCCGCAACCGACTCGGCCGGCCGCAGCACCGTGCGAGGTCACCGCCGACAACACCGACCGCCGGCTCGGCCAAGTCCTTTGCCGTACAGGTCGAGTTCAAGGACGAGGGCGGCAATCTCCTCGACACCGTCTCCCACGTCCCGGCCCACAAGTCCGCTACGGCGACCGCCCGCAGCAACCGCGAACTGTCGGGCGGCGTGAAGACGGACGTCGGCACGGCACTGCGGTACTAGTCAGCAGTTCACCTGCCCTGCGACTTGGCGAACTCCCGTGGAAACAGCGCCTCTACGTGCGCCATCTGCTCGATCTCCGACGGGTCGACGCTCTCGTTCGGAGCGTGGATGAGGCAGCGGGGTTCCTCGACGCCCATGAGGATGATCTCGGCGCGGGGGTAGGTCTCGGCGAGGACGTTGCACAGGGGGATGGAGCCGCCCTGGCCGAGGAAGGCGACGGGCTTGCCGTAGACCTCGCGCATCGCGGCCGACGCCGACATGGCGCGCCGGCCACTCTTCCTGGGCTGGATCGTCTTCACCGTCGGCACGGTGCTCACCTTCGCGATCGCGGTGGGGATGGTGTTCGGGGCGGCGCTGACGGAAGGGAGGGGGCGGAAGTCGCCGTAGTAATAGGGGTGTTGGGGTGCGGGTGTGTTGGGCTCAGGCCATCCAGAGGTCAGGCCATCCAGAAGAAGACGGCGGTCATCCGCTTCTCCTCCAGCGTGCTGCCGTGGTAACCGGTCGCGCTGTGCACGAGGTTGGCGTGGTAGAGCAGCAGGCTGTTGTACCGGTGCGGCACGCGCACGTCCTCCTCGAAGGCGTCCGGCGCAACGAACCGCGTACCGAGTGCCTCGACGAGGTTGTTGTGCGGGGCCTGCACGACGTTGCCGCCGAGGCGCCCGCCCGGCAGATGCTGCCGGTAGAAACTGGTCCCGCAGTCCTTCGGCACGGAGGGGTTGAGGTACAGCACGGCGGCGTACCGGCACAGGGCGCGGGAGTCGGTGTGCGGCCGGGGCTCGCTCTCGCCCTTCCCCACGACCTGGATGCAGTTGTGGTTGAGCGTCCCGCCCCCGGGCGCCGTCTCCACCCACAGTTCCTTGACCCCGATCGCCTGCTTCACCAGCCGCTCGATCCGCCCCAGTTCGGCCGGCTCCAGCCCCGGCATGGTGCGCAGCCCCGGCCAGGTCTCCGACGTGTACGGATACCCCTTGACCCAGTCGTCCTTCGCGAGACACCGCTCCCGTACGGCATCCACGTCCGGAAGCACGTCGTTCAGCACCCAGTAGTCACGGCCCTTGGTGGGCTTGCGGTACGGGAGGACGGGGAGGGGGGCCTGGTGGCGGGCCCGCTGGGGGTGTGGGGGGAGTGGTGGCATGGGGCCGAACGTATAGCGGGGGTCCGCCAATGCTGTGCCATCCACCGGTCAACATTCCGTCAATGAAGGGGTGTTGGGGGCGGGGCCGAGGGGCGGGGGGATCAGGCTCAGAGGGTGGCGTCCTGTGAGCCCGCCGCTGAGGCATCCGCGCCATCCACACCGTCCGCCTCTACGACGAACAGGTCCTCGGAGGCTGTGACCGTCAGGGCCCGGTCGAACCAGAGAGTGAGGGTGTCGAGGTCGGTGCAGGACGTGATGCGCTCCCGGATGTCCTCGGAGACAAGGATTTCGCGCTTCTCCAGCAGGCGCAGGATCAGCGCAGCCTCGCCCGCGGCTTTACCCTCAGCTTTGCCCTCGGCCTGACCTTCCAGATAGGCCCTCTCCATGAGGTGGCCCCGGCCGGGGAAGTAGTTGACGAAACCCATGATGCTCCTCCATTTGTCGCCTGCGGGGGTCTCCCCGAGGGTGACGTCCAGGAATTGGTAGATGTAGTCGGAGGCGTCGGTGTCCATGCCCATCAGGGCCTGGTCCAGTGCGTCCAGTATGGCGTCGCATTCGCGGTTGTTGGCGTGTGTCAGGGCGGAGAAGGCAGCCATCGCGGGATTTCGGGCGGCGGTCCTCGCGTCCGTGATCATCGGGAGGTTGTCCGGTCCGACGACGAGGGGGCACGTTCGCTGGACCGTCCAGCCGCGCGTACCGCAATCGAACGGACCGGCCGCCCACTTGGCCGTGGCCCGGTCGCGGCAGACCACGAGCAGCAGGACCGGCAACTTGTACTTCGACTGAAGGTAGGCGACGTAGTACGGCCAGCTCACCTCCTTCCTGTCGTCCCGCCGTTCCTGCGACTCGACGGCGAGCAGGAAGTCCTCCCCGTCCGACGGGCAGACCCGCAGCGCGGTGTCGATGTGCCGTGCGATCGGCCGGGTCTCCGTCACGTCGGAGGTGATCGCGTACACCGCCGCCTTCTCGGGTAACGCGATGCCCAGTACGCCGAAGACGGGCGTCAGGATCTCGGGCCGCTCCTGGAAGATGCGGTGCATGCCCTCGTGAGCTGATGTGACCATGTGCGCAACCTAGATGGATCAAGGACCGTGCTGTCCGGCCGATTCGAGGACGTTCACCCTTTCGAGGGGCGAAGGAACGTTCAGGCCGTGCCGCCCAGTTCGCACCAGACGTATTTGCCCCGGTGACCGTTCCTGGACAGGGGCTGCCAGCCCCAGAGGTCGGCGCAGGCCTTGACGAGGGCGAGCCCTCGGCCCTCCTCCAGATCGGTGATCGCGCTCAACTCGCGTGGGAGTTCCGGGGGTTCGGGGTTCGCGTCCCAGGCTCCGATGCGGAGGGTGTCGGGCGACCAGGAAACTCGTAGGGCGGCGGGACCTTCCGTGTGGCGAACAGCGTTGCCCACCAGTTCCGTTGCGAGGAGTTCGGCGGTGTCGACCAGGCCGATCAGTCCGTGCATCGTCAGGATGAGGCGGAGGGTGCGGCGGCAGACCGTGACGGAGCGGGGGTCGTTGGGGATGTTGAGGGAGTACTCCCAGGGGGCGGGGTGTTCGGTTTTGGGCATGCGTGAACTCCGGTTGAGTGGAGGGGAGTTGACGTGCGGGGACGGTGGCAGTGCCGCAGCCGTCGTGGCAGGACGGAGCGGTGCGCTTCCGGTGACCCGGCGTTTCGCAACGTGTGCGGCGCATCACTGACGGTAGGTCTGAAAGTTGCGACTCCGCAAGTCGTTCACGTAATCTCACGCCCGAACGGGGCACACCGAACGGCGAGTTGAACCCTGGAGCAGGACATGGCAACGCGGCGACACCCCACTGCACGGCAGTTGCGCCTGGGTACCGAGCTGCGCAGGCTTCGAGATGCCGCGGGACTCAAGGCCACCGAGGCGGCGACCCTGCTCGGAGTGAACTCGACGCAGATGAGCCAGATCGAGTCCGGGGTCGCAGGGGTGAGTGAGGAGCGGGTGCGACGCCTCGCGGCCAACTACGCCTGTCCCGAAGGGGAATTGATCGATGCCCTGGTAGCCATGGCCACGGATCGGACGCGCGGCTGGTGGGAGGAGTACCGGGGTGTCCTCCCCGCCGCCTACTTCGACCTCGCCGAGCTGGATCATCACGCGACGTTCCGGCACGACGTGGCGGTCACGCATGTGCCTGGCCTCTTCCAGACGGAGGCCTACGCACGCGACCTCTTCGCCTATATGAACCCAGAGTTCCCCGCAAGCGAGTTGGACCACCGAGTGGCCCACAGGATGAAGCGGAAGGTCATCATCGAGGGCCTCGACCCCATCCCGTACGAGACCGTGATCCACGAAGCGGGGCTCCGTATCAGGGTGGCCGGCCGGGCCGCCTTCCGTGCTCAACTGGACCGCATCCTGGAGCTGTCGGAGGCGGAACACATCACGGTGCGGGTCATCCCGTTCGAACTGGACGCCTTCGCGGGGGCCGGTGGTGCGATGGTGCACCTAGGTGGGGTGGTGCCCCGCCTGGACACTGTGGTGCGTGACGCTCCGCATGGCACCGCGTTCCTTGACTCTGAGGCCCAACTGGAGCACTTTCGAAAGCTCTTCCGTAAAGTGAAGGGCGAGTCGCTCGACCCCGCACAGTCACGCGACCTCATTCACCAGTTGACCAAGAATCTGTGAGGAAAAGCCATGATCACCCCCGCTCAGTGGCAGAAGTCATCCTTCTCCGGCGGCGGTGAAGGCAACGACTGCGTCGAACTCGCCGCAACCTCCGCCAAGGTCCACCTCCGCGAAAGCGACACCCCCACCACCACACTCACCACAACCCCCGCCCCTGTCACCCACCTGCTGCAAGCGATACGCATCGGCACCTTCCCCCAGCACCCCTGACAAAGGAGCTGCGAGTCACACCATGAACCGCACCCTCTACTGGCAGAAGTCCACCTTCTGCGGAGGCGGCGACGGAGACGACTGCGTCGAGGTCGCCGCCTCCCCCACCACGATCCACCTCCGCGAATCCGACACCCCCACCGCCCACCTCACGACCACCCCCACTCCCCTCACCCACCTCCTCCAGGCAATCCACACCCGCACCCTCCACCCCCGCCCCTGACCCCACCGCGAGAGCCAGGTCACATTCAGGGCTGTCACATTCGTAGGGGGCCGTTCCGTCAGAGCTGTGTACGCACCAGCCACGACAGAACAGAGGAGCCCACCATGGGTGCCCGACTGAACCCCTTCGACAGTCCCCTCGCCGGCAAAGCCCTCAAGCACTTCGTCGCGGCGGGCAAGGTCATCGAGGACTCGCCGCTGCCCGCCGCCACGCAGGAACTGGTGAAGTTGCGCGCGAGCCAGATCAACGGGTGCGGGTTCTGCACCGACATGCACAGCAAGGACGCGGCCGCCGCAGGTGAGACGTCGGTACGGCTCAACCTCGTCGCCGCGTGGCGTGAGGCCACCGTGTTCAGCGACGCCGAGCGCGCCGCGCTGGAGCTGACCGAGGAAGGTACCCGTATCGCGGACACGGCCGGCGGTGTACCGGACGAGGTGTGGGCGAACGCGGCCAAGCACTACGACGACGAGCAGCTCATGGCGCTCGTCTCGCTGATCGCCCTCATCAACACCTTCAACCGCATGAACGTCATGCTCACGATGCCCGCCGGCGACTACAAGCCCGGCCAGTTCGCGTAGCGCGAGCGCGAGTGCGAGCCGAGGAGCAGCGCCGCCAGTGCCAGGGCCGCGTCCTTGGGTGTGCCCAGGTCCAGGCCCGTCAGTTCGGTGACGCGGGCCAGGCGGTAGTCCACCGAGTTGGGGTGGAGGCCCAGGACGCGGGCCGTGGCTCTGCGGTCCTGGCGTTGTTCCAGGTGGGTGCGGAGGGTGGCGGTCAGATCCGGGCGGTCCGCGAGGGGGGCCAGGAGCGCCGCGATACGGTCGCTGCCCGCGCTGGGGCGGGACAGGTGGTACTCCAGGAGTACGTCGTCCAGGTGGTGCCTGCCCGGTGTGTGGCCGCAGGCCGTTGCCACCCGCACGATCTCCGTACCCACCCTCGCCGCGTCCGGGATGTCCCCGGTCTCCTCGGCGACCGTCGCGGCCAGCCGGAGTCCCTGGCCCGCCGCCTCCCGCAGTACGGCCGTCGCCGCGTCCGGCAACTCCGTGCGGCCCGGCACGAGCGCGTGGCCGCCGGTGCCGTTCAGCAGCGCCGGTACCTCCGTACCGAAGAGTCGGTCCAGGGCGGTCTGCACCCGGCGCACGAGTCGTCGTACGGCCACCCCGCCGGGCCCGCCCAGGTCCCGCGACGCGAACCGCAGGTGCACGACCAGGAACGGTCCCGCCGGGGCATCGGCGGTCCCCCTCCCCTCCAGCAACGCCCGTGCCAGCGACCGCCGTTGCTCCCGGCGCTCAGCGGCGATCGCGGCCTGTTCATCCAGGTAGCTCTCCGTCACCGCGCCGATGACCCGCCCCTGGGAGGCGATGAGGGCACCGCACAGTTCCGTCAACGCGTTCTCCTCGCCGGGCCGGGCCGCGTCCGTAAGCGCCTGCCACAGGACATGGGCGCCGGTGGTGTAGGTCCCCAGGAGGAGTTGGAGGGGCATGCCCTCGTCCGCGCGTTGGTGGGCGCGTTCCTGGAAATAGCGCAGGCCGTCCTCCGTGGGGCGGGGCGCCTCGCCGCCGGCCGCGTTGCGCAGGAACCGGCGCAGACCGTGCCGGGCCGTCGCCGTGATCTCCACGTCCCGCACGTCGGCGGGCAGCTCCGCGTATCCGTGCAGCCGCTCGAAGACGGTGCGGGTCATGCGCCGGGCCAGCTCGTTCACCCGCGGTTCGCAACGGGCGGCGAGCGCGCGGGCGGCCGGGGACAGCGGGGCCGGGGACGTGGTGACCATCCCGCAGAACCTAGCCGGATGTGCCCGGCCGAGTGAACACCGCGTCCGGAGTCCGGGCGCCGCACCCGAAACCGGCGCATGCCACCCAAAGCCGAAACAAATCCCCGAAATCGGCCCGCGGCGCCCGGAGTTGAGGCCCCGCCAACCGGAGTCACCGTCCGTCACTTGTGACGCGCCCCACTCCGGCTTTACCAAAACCAAAGACTTCGAGCGCTTCCCCGATCCGTACTTCTGACTGTCCGTACCGCCGACGGGCGGTCCACGACACAGGAGGCACGGTGCGCTTTTCGCGGAACGCGACGGGAACGATGGTTGTGGGCGGTGCCCTCAGCCTGACCCTCGTCGCACTGGCCTATCCGGCAATGCTGGGCGTGACCACGGTCTCCAGCGCGCCCACGCGCGTGATCGCCAACACGCAGTGGGGGCCGTTGACCGAGGCGGACCGGGACTTCGTGGTCAAGGTGCGCGCGGCAGGGCTGTGGGAGTACCCCGTCGGCCAGATAGGCCTGAAGAAGGGGGCGAGCCCGGCGGTCATCACCGCGAGCAAGCACCTCATCGACGGGCACGCGGCGCTGGACTCGACGGTCCGCAAGGTCGCCCCCATGCTCAACATCACGATCCCCAACCAGCCCAGCCCGCAGCAGCAGGGGTTCATCAACACGCTGACCGCCGACAGCGGCAAGCAGTTCGACACGGACTTCGCCAACATCCTGCGGGTCACGCACGGCACGATCTTCAACTCGATTGCGAAGATCCGCTCGACGACCGAGAACACCCTGGTGCGGGCCCTGGCCGACCAGGCCAACGCGACCGTCCTGGACCACATCACGGTCATGGAGAAGACCGGTCTGGTCAACTTCAGCCAGGTCCTCTTCCAGGAGACGACCCCGCCGAAGCTGCCTGCCGTGGACCTGACTCCGCCGCCCCCGGCCGCGGGCCAGCCGGAGGTGGTGCTCACCCCGCCGGTGAACAGCACCACCCAACCGCCGGTCCTCCCGGGCGAGTCACCCACCGCGGCGAACGCGGCCAACCCGAGCACCACCCCGACCGTGGGGTGAGGACCGACAACAGGGGTGCCGGCCTACGGTCCCAGCCACACGGTCGTGTCCGGTGCCAACTGACCGTCCCCCGCCGCCGGTTCGCTGCTCAGCAGCACCTCCCCCGGCGGCAGGGCGACCGGCACGGCCGACAGGTTGGTGACACACCGCCAGCCGTCGGAGCGCGCGAAGCGCAGCACGCCGGGCGGGCTGTCGTCGGCCCAGGTCAGCGCCTCCCCGTCGAGCAGCTTGCGGCGCAGGCGGAGTGCGGTGCGGTAGAGCTCCAGGGTCGAGCCCTCGGTCCCGTCCTGTGCTTCGACGGCGTACGACGCGAAGCTCGCCGGCTGCGGCAGCCACGCGGGGCCCGGCCCGAAGCCGTACGACGGGCCGGTCCTCGTCCAGGGGAGCGGTACCCGGCAGCCGTCGCGGCCCTTGTGGGTGTGGCCCTGCTGTTCCCAGATGGGGTCCTGGAGGACCTCGACGGGCAGGTCGGCGACCTCGGGCAGACCGAGTTCCTCGCCCTGGTAGACGTACGACGAACCGGGCAGCGCCAGCATGAGCAGGGTCGCGGCCCGGGCGCGGCGCAGGCCTGCCGCCGTGTCGACCGGTGGCGTGTGACCGTTGGACAGGAGCCAGGTGTTCGGGTCGGTGCCCGGCGGCAGCATCAGGCGCGAGGCGTGTCGTACGACGTCGTGGTTGGACAGCACCCAGGTGGCCGAGGCGCCTGCCGCACGGGCCGTGGCGAGCGAGCCGGTGATCACCTCGCGCAGTTCGTCCGCGTCCCAACCGGCTTCCAGGTACTCGAAGTTGAAGGCCTGGCCGAGTTCGTCCGGGCGGGCGTACAGAGCGCGGCGGGCGGCCGGTACCCAGGCCTCGGCGACCGCCATGCGGGGCGGGGTGTAGGTGTCGAGGACCGTACGCCGCCAGTCCCGGTAGATCTCGTGGACCGCGTCGCGGTCGTAGTACGGGTGGGTGCCGGGCGGGAGGTCGTCGAGGACGTTCTCGGAGGCCGCCGGGAGATCGCCTACGTCGCGGAGAGGTTCGCTGAGGTCCTTGGCGAGGGCGTGGGCGACGTCCACGCGGAAGCCGTCGACGCCTCGGTCGGACCAGAAGCGCAGGGTGGTGCGGAAGTCGGCCCGGACCTCCTCGTTGTCCCAGTCGAGGTCGGGCTGTTCGGGCGTGAAGAGGTGCAAGTACCACTGCCCGTCCGGGAGTTGCTTCCACGCGCTGCCGCCGAAGACCGACGGCCAGTCGGTGGGCGGGAGTTGACCGTCCTCGCCGCGCCCGTCGCGGATCACGTAGCGGTCGCGGGCGGCGGAACCGGGCGGGGCGGCCAGCGCCTCCTGGAACCAACTGTGCAGCCGCGAGGTGTGGTTGGGCACGATGTCGACCATGACCTTCAAGCCCAGCCGGTGGGCCTCGGCGACCATCGCGTCGAAGTCGTCGAGGGTGCCCAGGCGCGGGTCCACGTCGCGGTAGTCGGCGACGTCGTAGCCGCTGTCGGCGAGTTCGGACGGGTAGAAGGGGCTGAGCCAGAGGGCGTCGACGCCCAGGGCGGCGAGATGGGTGAGACGCTGGGTGATGCCCTTGAGGTCCCCGAGCCCGTCACCGTCGGCGTCGGCGAAACTGCGCGGATAGACCTGGTAGACGACGGCCTGCCGCCACCAGTTCGGGTCACGGGAGGACAGGTCTGCGGCACGCTCGGTCACACGCACTCCTTATGAATCACCGCTGGGAATTCCCACTGCCCCGAGACGAACTTCCTCTGTTCCAAGGCAAGTTGACAGTCATCTTCCGGTGGACCCACGATGTGCACACGCTGTGGCGCAAGTGACCAATGGGCCCAGTGTTTCCTTCGCTGCTTCGCTCCACCACCCTCCACTCCTTGCACCGCCAGATGGGATCAGTATGTCCATAGCCAGTCGTGTCACCGTGCGCCGCCTGTTGGGGACGGGCGCCGCCTCCCTCGCCCTCGCCGCGGCCTCCGTCGCCGCAGCGTCCGGCGCCTGGGCCACCGGCGGCGGCGGTGACGGCTGGGACTCGGGGGGCCACTACCGGCCCGGCTCAGGCGCCGGCACGGTCACCGAGACCGAGGGCTGCCAGTTCTCGCTGAACGGGACCGACTTCTTCCCCTCGGTCAAGGTCGACGACCAGAACCTGAAGCCCACCGACGACGGCAAGATCCACATCAAGGTCCGCACCGCCGGCGACGCCGCGACCTGCACCGCCTCGCTCGCCTCGTACATCGCCCACGGCCCGACCTTCGCCACCTCCGGGCAGCAGGTCTTCGTCGACTTCGACACGGTGACCGTGAAGAAGGGCCAGACCGACTCGCTCGACATCGCGGTGCCGGACGAGGGCTGCTTCGCGCAGATCGACCTCTACCGGGGCGCGGTCAAGTTCGACGGCAACCCCGCCGCCGGCGACGGCCTCGTCCACGGCGACCTGCCCAAGGGCCCCGACCACACGGTCATCAAGGACAAGCTGATCGCGGCCTGGAACGGCGGCACGAAGGACTGCACGACCACCGAGTCCCCGTCCCCGACCCCGTCCACCCCCGCGTCGGTCCCGCCGCCGGCCTCGACGTCCACCCCGCCCGCCTCCGAGTCCTCGACCCCGAGCGCGTCCGAGTCGACCCCGGCGTCCTCCACCCCGACCCCGGCCGACTCCGAGTCGAGCACCGCCCCGGCCGCCGCGCCCTCGCCCAACGGCGGCAACGGCGACCTCGCGGAGACCGGCGGCGGCAGCAACACCGGCGTGCTGGTCGGCGGGGCCGCGGTGCTCCTGGCGGGCGGCGCGGCGATCGTGGTCGCCACTCGTCGCCGGCGGGCTTCGCACTCGTAGGCACACACCATGCGGGCGGCTCGCGAGGGTTCGGCGAGCCGCCCGCACACGGTGGATCACCGGCTCACCTGCCGGAGTACGCGGTCCCGGGGCCGTTCCTCACGGCCCGCGGGTGCGGGGTCTTGAGGGCCTCGACGAAGTCGCCGCCCAGGCCTTCAAGGAAGCAGCGCCGTCGGCGGCACACGGCCGTACAACTCGTCGAGGCCGATCAGCAGCACACCGCCCCCTTCGGCCTCGGCACGGAGTGCGTCGCTGAAGCCGACGGCACTGAAGCACGCCAGCCCGCACCGCGTCGTGTCCATGCCGCGGCCGGCAAGGAGTTCCCTGGCCCGCCCCAGGCGTTCCAGATGGTTCACCCCCATGACGGTCCCCCACTTCACCTCGCCCAGCAGGGCGACCGCGGGTCTGCTCGCACCGGACCCCGGTTCGACGACGGCCACATCGATCTGGATCTGCCGGCGCTCCTTCGGGTCGGTCACCACACCGCTGCCGACCTCCCCCAACGACGTACTCAGCAGGGAGTGTCCGGGTCCGAGCACGTACTCCCGGCACGCCGCCTCGAAATGCGGTCCCGCGACCTGCGCCGCGAAGCGCTCCGCCGACTGTCCCCAGACCTCGGCGGCCTGTCCGCTCTCCAGCCGCGCCCAGGCCGGACGCATGACCGCCTCATAGAAGTTGATCAGCGGCTCGGTGATGCGGTACTGCGACTTTCCGGCCCTGAAGATGTCCGCCTCGCGTGCCAGCAGGTGGCTGTCCTCCAGGACGTTGAGCGGATGCGAGATGTCGACGGACTTGCGGCCGATGTAGCCGGCGATGCCGCCTCGCGTGGTGTTGCCCTGTGCCACCGCCGCGAGGACCGAGTGGTACAGCGCGGTGTCACGGATGTCGGCCTCCTCGGCAAGCAGATAGCGCGCTTCGCGGAAGAGCGGACTGAACGGCGAGAGGACGGTCCGGCACACCCAGTCGTCGAAGTCCGCCAGACCGGCCGGGATGTCGTCCGCCAGGAACTGGCGACGGTACGCGGGAGTGCCTCCGACCACCGCGTGCAGCCGTACGGCGAGTGCGGGATCGCCGGCGACACTCCAGAAGTCCGCCGCGGCCCGGTATCCGAAGGGACGTACGACGAGTTCGAGCTGGGCCCTGCCGCGCAGGGGCGCGGTGCTGGCGAGCAGCGCTCCCATGACGGACATCGCCGAACCGCACAGGAGCAGCCTCATGCCGCTCTCGTCCACCTGGAAGCGGTCGATCACGCGCTGGATGAGCGAGGGAAGCTCCGGGGCCACCTTCGCCAGGAACGGAAACTCGTCGATGACCACGAGGAACGGGCTGTCCCCGCGCCCCGGTACGGCGAGACCGAAGAGATACGAGATCGCGTCGTCCCAGGTCGCGAAGGCGAAGGGCACCGGAGAACCCTGGTGCTCGGCCAGGGCGGCGCTGAACTGCCGGAGTGATTCGGCCTCGGTCCCGGCGGTGGCCCCGAAGTAGAAGCCCCCGCACTGCTCGACGAGCGCCCGCAGGAGATACGTCTTCCCCATGCGCCGCCGACCTCTGACGATGCCGAGCATGGCGTGGGGCAGCGGCCGGTTCACGAAGGCGCTGAGCGCGTCCCATTCGGCGCCACGGTCGAAGAGGCGCGACGGCTTGTCCGGCATTGCGTGACGATGCACGCACCCTCCTGAAAGGTTAGGGATACACCCCTAAGGGGTGTATCCCTAACCATCTTCTCCGCGGTCTCAGTGAGCCGACCGCGCCCCTACCCCTCCACCGTCTCCAGCCACAGCTTCACGTACCGCTCCACATCCACGTCCAACCCCACGTCCACCAGGGCCTGTTCGCGGGCCCCGTCGTGGATCTCGGACTCGCCGTGGCGCGGGCGCCGGTCGACGATCGTCTGTCCTCGCCCCGGGCCCGGGGCGAGGGAGACCTCGACGGGGAGGTTGCGGGTGGTGAGACCGCCCGGGTCGGCGACCGCGCAGACCGCGCCCGCGTCGCCGAGGCCGCCGGTGGGGGTGGGGTCGCCGGAGGCGGCCGGGTCGCGGTGGGCGAGCAGGTCGCCGGCCAGCTTCAGCCGGGGTTCCACGCTCTCGCGCAGGCGCTGGACGTCGGCGGCCGGGACCTGGACCCGTTCGAACACGTCCAGGCCGTACATCGTGATCGGCACCCCGGCGGTGAGCAGGATCGCGGCCGCCTCCGGGTCGTGCCACACGTTGAACTCCGCGACCGGCGTGGCGTTCCCGACCGCCACCGCGCCGCCCATGAACACGATCCGCTCGATGTTGCGGGTGACCTCCGGGAACGTACGCAGCAACAGCGCGATGTTCGTCAACGGCGCGGTCGGGATGAGCGTCACCGGGCTCGGCGAGGCGAGGATCTCCCGGCGCAGCAGCGTCACCGCGTCCACGTCGACCTGCCTGCGCGTCGACGCGGGCAGTCCCATGTCCCCCATGCCGTCCTGCCCGTGGACGTGCGCCGCCGAACGCGCCGGCTCGATCAGCGGCCGGGCCGCACCGCGCGCGACCGGGATGTCACCGGCACCGGCGTGGTCCAGGACGATCAGCGTGTTCCGTACGACCTGGTCGACGTCCGTGTTCCCGGCGACACAGGTGACCGCGCGCAGGTCCAGGCCCGGGTGGCGGACGGCGAACAGCAGCGCCAGGGCGTCGTCGACCCCCGTGTCGCAGTCGATGATCACGGGGATGGGCTGACCGGTCACGGCAGGCTCCTCTCACAGGCGGTTCGGCGGTTCGGCGGTTCGGCGGTTCGGCGGTTCGGCGGATCATGGGTGACCTTACGCATCCGCCCACAGCACGGTGCCGCGCGCCTCGACCCGGGCCGCGACGCGGTGCAGGAGTTCGGCGGGCGACAGCGGCTCGATCCGCCGGCCGTCCCTCAGTCGTACGGCGACCAGGTCGTCGGCGGCTTCCCGTTCGCCGATCACCGCCTGGTACGGGACCAGGCGCGCCGCTCGGATGCGGGCGCCGAGGCTGCCCTGGTCGGGGGCGGCCAACTCCGCTCGCAGTCCCTGCAGTTGGGCTAGGCGGAGCAGGTCGTACGCCCGCCCCTCCTGCGCCTCCGACACCGGCAGCACCACCAACTGCACCGGCGCCAGCCACGCCGGGAACGCCCCGCCGTGCTCCTCCACCAGGTGCGCCACCGCCCGTTCCACACTCCCGATGACGCTGCGGTGCACCATCACCGGCCGGTGTTTCGCGCCGTCGGCGCCGATGTAGTGCAGGTCGAAGCGTTCGGGCTGGTGGAAGTCGATCTGGACGGTGGAGAGGGTGGCCTCGCGGCCGGCCGCGTCCGCGATCTGGACGTCGATCTTCGGGCCGTAGAAGGCGGCTTCGCCCTCGGCGGACTCGTAGGTGACTCCGGATGTGTCGAGGACCTCCTTCAGCATCGCGGTGGCCCGTCGCCAAAGGGCCGGATCCGCAACGTACTTACCGCCTTCCCCCGGCAGCGAGAGGCGATGGCGGGAGGCGCGGATGCCGAGGTCGGCGTAGGCGCGGGTGATGAGGGTCAGGGCGGTGCGGGCCTCCTCGACGGCCTGGTCCAGGGTGCAGAAGATGTGGGCGTCGTTGAGCTGGATGGCGCGCACGCGGGTCAGTCCGCCGAGGACGCCGGAGAGTTCGGAGCGGTACATGCCGCCCAACTCGGCGATACGGAGGGGCAGTTCGCGGTAACTGCGGGAGCGGGAGCGGTAGATGAGCGCGTGGTGCGGACAGAGGCTGGGGCGCAGCACGACCTCCTCGCTGCCCAGCTTCATCGGCGGGAACATGTCGTCGCTGTAGTGCGACCAGTGCCCGGAGATCTCGTACAGCTCGCGCTTGCCGAGCACGGGCGAGTACACGTGCCGGTAACCGGCGGCGCGCTCCAACTCCCGTACGTACTCCTCCAGTTCATGGCGTACGGTCGCGCCGTCGGGGAGCCAGTACGGCAATCCCGCGCCCATCAGGGGGTCGGTGTCGAAGAGGCCGAGTTCGCGGCCGAGGCGGCGGTGGTCGTACATGGCGGGGCTCCTCGCGGTATGGGGGCGGGGCGAGGAATCCGGCGACGACGAAGCCCCGGGGCACTCGCCCCGGGGCTTCGACTCGGTTCAGCAGTCAGCGCGCCGGGACAGTCTCCGGCGTCGTCGTCACAGCGGACGGGAACGGCTTGGCGCGCTTCATGCGGCGGACCGTAGCAGCGGGACGAAGACCTCGGCCATGAATTTTCAACAGGTAGTCGGTCGTCTGCGGCGCCGTCCGGGCTGGTCGCGCAGTTCCCGGCGCCCCTGGAAGACGGGGCATCAAAGCCGACCTGAACTCCAACTCCACGACCCGCACCCGACCCACAACCGACGCACCCCCTCTCACCCGGACGGCCCGGCGCGCTGGTGGCCGGACGCGGGCGATGGTGCCGTTGGGGGACGCACCCCGTGCCCGTGTATGACGCCCGCCTCAGGAGGGACCCTCGATGACCCGTTCCCCGGCCCGTGTCCTCCTCGCCTCGGCACTGTCGGCGGGCACCCTGCTGACCGCGGCCGGCTGCGCGAACGAGGGCATCCTGCACCAGGTGACGAGCGCGCCCTCCCCCTCGGCCGTGCGCACCCCCGCCGCCCACGCGTCCCCGGCCGCCGCCCCCGTCCTCACCCCGGCCCAGGCACAGGCCGCGCTGATCACGGACGCGGACCTGGGCGCCCCCTGGTCCCCGACCCAGGGCACGGCGACCTGGCGGGACACCCTGCTGAAGGCGAAGACGAACACCCCCGACTGCCAACGCCTCCTGGACGCCCTCTACGCCGACGAACTCCTCGGCACCCCCGCCACCACCCAGGCGGTGACCGCCCTGGACGACACCGACGACGAGGCCCAACTCCGTTACCAGGTAGCCGCGTTCACCCCGGCGGACGTGGACCGCACGTTGGCGTGGCTGAAGACGCTCCCGCAGAAATGCGCGAACTTCACAGCGACGACAACCCGCTCCGGCGTCCAGACCGTCCAGGTCACAGAGGTAACCCTCCCCAACGTCGGCGACACCCGCGAGGGCCTCCACCTCACCCTCACCGGCACGACCCCCGAGGGCGACCAGTCCACCCTCACCCTGTACACCGCCGCCGTCCGCATCGGCGACGACACCATCACCATCACGACCGGCGGCCTGGGGAATGTGCCCGTGGACGCGACGGGTCGGGCGTTGGAGATCGGCGCGCAGCGGTTGACGGATGTGCAGAAGCAGGGGCGGGTGCAGATCTAGGGACAGGGGTTGAGAGGGGCGGGCCTGCGGTACAGGTCGCGTATTCGCCGGGGGCGCCGGTCGATCGGCGCCCTGTGTCGGTGCTCTGCGGCAGGATGACCGCCGTGGACAGCGAGCAGGGCACTTGTGTCGTGCTGACCGCTCCGGATGGAGAGCTTGCCGAACAGGCCGCCGAGATCCTGAAGAGGTTCGGCCCGGTTCATGCCGGATCCGCTGCAGGAGACTTTGGGGTGATCGACCTCGAAGTCGCTGAGGGATGGGTCGTCACCGGACACCACAACGACGTCCTTACCTATTCGGTCCTGACAAGCCTCACGATCAGTCGGAGATCGCTGTCGGACTGATCGGTCGTGCCAAGCGTCATCGGGACGGCACCGAACTTCGTGTCGTCCACGTCGAGGACAAGCGAGGCTCAACGGACCCGGCGTGAGTACATGCGGACTACCCGTCTCACCCCGCCCCGGAGCCGAGTCGACGTCACCGCTTGTCGTACGGGTCCGCCGGTTCCTTCACCTGTTTGACCGTTGTCGCGTCGAGCACCGGTGGCCAGGCGGCATCCGTGCCGAGTTTGCCCTTCGGGATCCACGTGCCCGTGGCCGTGACCCAGGTGTCCGTCTGCGGAGCGCCGTCGGACTCGTCGCCCCGGATCTCGACCTTGCTGATCGTCGCGTCGGCCGCGCAGCAGGTAACCAGGAGGCGGGTGAGGTACCAGGTGCCGTTGGAGCCGTGGGTCACGAAGCCGGTCATGCGGAGGGTGCGGCCCGTGAGGGAGCGGTCGGTGTCGTAGATCGCGCGGGAGCTGTACTGGGCGACCGAGATGTCCAGCACCTTCCCGGCGGGGAGGGCGGGGAAGGTGCCCACACCCTGCGCCGCCCGCTGTGCCTCCTCGCGCGACGCGCTGTACGAACCCAGCGCCGGGGGCGGGAAGAGGAGCAGGGCCAGGGCGGGGAGAGTCAGCAGCCAGGCGATTCGGGGGCCGCCGTGCGTGTGGGGGTGGGAATGGGAGTGGGGGTGGGAGTGGGAGTGGGAGTGGCCATGGTCGTGCTCCTCTTCCTCTCCCTGCTCCCCTTCCTCCCCATGGCCGCCGCGCTCCTCGTGGTCCCTCTGCCGCATGCCCCGCACCGCCGCCGCCATCCCCAGCAGCATCAACAGCACGCCGGACACGACCAGGTACGGCCTCAACGCCGCCTGCACATACCGCAGATACAGCTCGCTGAAGAGCGAGATCCGTAGGACCGCCCCGCCCATGAGCAGCAGGAGGACCGCCGAGCCGTAGCGCCTCACAGGAGCCACCACCCGACCAGCGTGCTGCTCGTCACGGCCACCAGCCACGTCGTCGAGGAGAAGCGGAAGGCGAAGGAACGGCCGAACGTGCCCGCCTGCAGCGCGATCAGCTTCAGGTCGACCATCGGGCCCACCACCATGAACGCCAGTTTCGCCGCCGGCGAGAAGCCGCTGAGGGAGGCCGCGACGAAGGCGTCCGCCTCGCTGCACACGCACAGCACCACCGCCAGGAAGGCCAGCAGCAGGAGGGACAGCCAGGACGAACCCGTGAAGATGTCCAGGATCGAGCGCGGTACCGCGATGTTGAAGGTCGCCGCTGCCGCCGCGCCCAGCACCAGGAACCCGCCCGCGTGCAGGAAGTCGTGCTGCAACCCGGCGACGAAGGCCTTCACGCCCACAGTCGAGTGTGCGGTCTGCGTGCGCTTCGGGAGTCGTAGCCACTCCTCCCTGCCGAATCTCGCCCACAGCCAGCCCATCACCACCGCCGTGGCGAGGGAGGCGACGAGTCGGCCGAGCACCATCCTCGGCTGGCCCGGAAAGGCGATCGAAGTGGCCACCAGGACCACCGGGTTGATCGCCGGGGCCGACAACAAGAACGCCAGCGCCGCCGCCGGGGCGACCCCCCGCCTCATCAGGCTGCTCGCCACCGGTACCGACGCGCATTCACAGCCGGGGAGGACCACTCCCGCCGCGCCCGCGATCGGGACTGCCAGGGCCTGGTTGCGGGGGAGGAGCTTGGTGAACACCCGCTCCGGTACGAACGCCCCGATCGCCGCCGACACGACCGTGCCCAGCAACAGGAACGGCACCCCCTGCACCGCCACCGCCGTGAACACCGTCCACCAGGCGGCCACGGCCGGGGTGTAGAGGTCGATCGCCACCATCGGGCCGAGGACGGAGACCACGGTCGCAATCGCGATCAGCGCCGCGCCGCCCAGTACCGCGTAGACCATGGCGCGTACGGCCAGGCGCAGGCCGTCGACCACCGTCCGTTCGTTCTGCACGCGCACGCGCCTGTCTCATCCCGTTTCGCACCACTACGACTACGACTCGTACGTCGCACGGTAACCGTGGGCGCTGTGCGGTATCCCCGATTTGTCAAAGAGGAGGCTGTGCGGGAGCCGGGCCGAGGGTCGTCGTGCCGGGAGCGGTCCGGTGGCCGAGGCCCGTGCGGTAGGCGTCGAGGGCCGCCTCCACCCGGCCGGTACGGCGCAGCAGATCGCCGAGCATGCGGCACAGGTCGGCCAGGTCGCCGGCCGCACCCGCGCGTTCCAGCAGGCTGAGGGCGCGGACGTAGTGCTCCTCGGCCGCGTCCGTGTCGCGGGAGTCCTCGGCGATGATGCCGAGGAGGCGGTGGGCGGCGGCGGAGTGCAGGGCGCCGCGTTCGGAGCTGAGGTCGCTGAGGACGTCGTGGAGGAGGGCGGCGGCCTCGTCGGACTTGCCGCGTTTGTGCAGGACGTCGGCCAGTTCGACGGCGACCTGACTGCTGTAGAGGGCCGCGCGCTTCGCCGTCAGCATGGCCAGCGCCTGCCTCAACTCGACCTCGGCACGCTCCAGTTCGCCGTCCTGGGCGTAGACGTAGCCGCGCATCCAGTGGCAGTTGGCGAGTTCGGTACGGAACTGGAGTTGCCGGTACAGCTCGGCGGCCTTGACGAGGGAGGCGTCCGCCTCGGCGACCCGGCCCTCGGCGATCAGCGTCCTGGCGACCGACCGGTGCATCCGCGCGAGCAGCGCCGGGTCCGCCACCTGTGGCGCGGGCGCGAGGGCCAACTCGGCCGCCTGGGCCGCCCGCGCGTGCGCGCCCATGTCCATGTACGGCCCTATCGCGCTCGCGTAGAGCAGCAGCAGGGCGTCGGGGTCGTGCAGGCCGCCGCGGTTCAGCTCGTCGAGGGTGGACTCCAACAAGTAGACGGCGTAGCGGAGTTCACCGGTGAGGTAGTGCGCCACGGCACGGCCGCGGATGGCGGGTACGCGGAAGGGGAGCGGTTCGTCGGCCAGCCGCTGCTCGGCGCGCTCGAAGTACAGGCGGGCGGCGGTCAGGTCACCGGTGTCGAGGCCGCACTCGCCGAGCCCCAGCAGTGCCACGGCCTCCTCGTCCGCCAGCCCGAGCGACTCCGACTCCGCGAGGAGATCGGCGTACTGCTCGGTGGCCTCCTCCGACTCCCCTGTGGCCAGGGTGCGTTGGGCCTCGGTCAGGCGCAGGCGCAGCTCGGTGGCGAGGTGGGCGGGGCGGCCGGTCGCCAACTCGTCATAGGCGACGCCGAGTCGGTCGGCGAGATGCCGTAGCGCGTCGTCGGAGGGGCGGACCCGGCCGGCCTCAAGGGTGGAGATGTACGCGGGCGTGTAGGCGGGCTCGGCCAACTGCCGCTGGGTGAGCCCACGTTCGTGCCGCAACTGCTGCACCCTGCGCCCGATGACTTCCGGGTCGTCCCGTCTCACCATGCGATTAATCATGCCAGTAAGCCGAGTTACGGACTGGCCAGTAACTCACTTACATGGGGAGTGAGTTGATGAAGTCCTCGAAGCGGGCGCGATTGACGGTGACGACGGCTCCGCCGGGTGCCGCCTTGGAGTCGCGGATGGCGACGCGGAGGGAGGCGGTGGCGGCGACCTCGACACAGTCGCCGCCGTTGCTGCTGCTGTGACTGGACTTACGCCAGGTCGTCCGTATCCGCCCGGCCTCCATAACGTTCCTCCATCACGCGAGCGATCAGGCCGGCCGACTCCTCCACCGGGAGGGCGTCGGCCTGCAAGCGAGCGTATGCGACGGAACGCTCCCTGATGACCTGCGCGTTGGCGGTCATGTGGGCCTCGTCGTAGGCCTCGGAGTAGTAGATGTCGGGGTCGTCGTCGAAGCGCAGGAGGTTGAAGGAGCCCACCATCCCGGCGTGCACACCCGCGGCGAACGGCAGTACCTGGATGTTCACCCAGGGGTTGTCCCGGAAGGTCACCAGCCGGGCGAGCTGCCTGCGCATGACCTCACGACCGCCGACCTCGCGGAGCAGCACGGCCTCGTCGAGGACGATCCACACCGCGGGCGGCTGCTTCCGCTCCAGGATGCGCTGCCGCTCCATGCGCGCCGCGACCAGCTCCTCGACCCTGTCCGGGTACTCGACGGCCATCAGCGCCGCCGCGTACTCGGGCGTCTGGAGCAGGCCGTGGACCACCTGGCACTGATAGGTGGAGATGAACGCGGCCTTCGCCTCCATGTCGGCGTACGGCTGGAACCAGTTCGGCAGCTGGCTCCGGAGCACCAGCCCGAGCAGTCGGCTGAAGAACCCGTCCGTCATGAACGCCGCGTCGAGGGCCTCGGCGAAGACCCGGCTCGGGACCTTCGCCGCCGTCTCCACCTGCCCGATCAGCGAGCCCGTGCAATAGATCACCTTGCCGAGCTGCTCCAGCGTCATGCCCGCCGCCTCCCGCAGGCGACGCGCCTCGAAGCCGAAGTACTCCAACGGGGATGCGCTCGGGTCGAGTTGGCGAACGTGGACCATGCGACAGCCACCTCCGAATAGTTACGGCCTGTCGCCGAGCGTAATCACTCCGTGGCATCCCGGTGATGGGAATCACGCAACCGACCCACCCCCGCCTGCCGTACGGTGAAGAAATGTCCCCTTTGGCCAAGATCAGCAGCGCGTACGGGCCCCGCTTCGCGGAGTTCGCCTTCGAGCCCGCCTTCACGGCCGCGGTGGACCAGCACGTGGCTGAGCTGCGGGAACGCCTGTCGGCGGACAGTCCGGACCTGACGCCCCCGCCCCCGGACCACACCGATCTCACGGACTACGCGCTCGGTTTCCTGGACGCGCTCGCGGAGCTGGACTGGCGGGAGCCGGTCGGCCACGACTACGCGGTGTGCAGGCTGACCGCCATCAGCTGGCTGGTACACCGCCACGGCCTGCTGCCGGAACAACGTCACGGTGACTGAAAACGGGTTTCCGATGGCTCAACTCGCCCTGAAGCCCTTCCCGTTGCGCACTCCGACCCCCTAAGTTAGGCACGCATTAAGCGTGCTTAATTCGCTACTGTCGCCGTCGTTGTCGACGTCGTAACTGTCGCCGTCGTTGTCGCTGTCACTGTCGTTGCGAGGTTGGTATGTCCGCGCGTTACGTCAGAGGATTCTGCGCCGCCGTCATCGCTGTCGCCGCCCTGATCGGAGCGGCGAACGCGAGCCCGGCCAAAGCGGCCGAGCCCCGTCCGGCCCACGAGGCCACGCGGGTTCCGCATCTCCACGTGGCCCGGTAGGGCTGTCCACACAGGTCACATGCCTGACGACCCCGGCATGCCCGACGACCCGGGCATGTCCCGTCGTCCATCGGTCCCCATGTCCGTCCCCATGTCCGTGCGCTCGCGTACCGGCTGGTTGGTCATCGCGTCCTCGCGGCCCGACTGGTAGGCCGTGAGGCTGCCCTTGGCGTTGGTGGTCTCGCGTTCCGCGGCCATCAGCATGCGCTCCATGCGCTGGCGCATCGGGGCGATCATGCCGCCGCCGACGCCGACGATCATGATGCCGGCCGCGGTCGCGAGGGCCGCGTAGAGCACCGGCTGGGTGACCGAGGTGGCGATGCCCGCCTGACCCAGCGCGGCGATCACGCCGAGCGCCATGATGCAGGCCCAGACGATGGTCGCGAGCGTCTTGCCGTACGACATCGACGACAGGGCGCTGCCGACGATGCCCCGGACCGCGTTGGCGATGGCCATCGCGACGACCACCAGGACGACCGCGACGATGCCGCGCGGGAGCCAGGCGACGATGCCGTTGATCATCGTGCTGACCGGGTTGGCGCCGAAGACGCCGAGCGCGAGCTGGAGGGTGATCAGCATCAGCGCGTAGTAGACGATCTTGCAGACGATGCCGGTCATGTCGTACTTGGAGTCCCGCAAGTACCGTTCCGTACCGGCCCGTTCGGAGAGTTTCTCCGAGCCGACCTTGCGCAGCACCCGGTCCAGGACGCGGGCGATCATCTTCGACACGAACCAGCCGATGGCCAGGATGATCAGGAAACCGACGAGCTTCGGCACGAACTGCGCGACCTTCGACCAGGCGTCGTTCAGCCCCTGGGTGAAGTTGATGGCGAGGGTGGTGGCCATGAGCGGCACTTCCTTCGGTGGGTCCTAGTGGGTACTACCGGCCCCCTTTGTTGTTCATCAGTGGAGCAGCGCCGTGGGGGCGGGGCCGCGTGAGCTGGGCCGTATGGGTGAGGGGTGCCCATGGCGGTGTGCGGGCTTCATTGGCCTCCACTGGCCTCCACTGGCCTTCCATGGTTTTCCATGGCTTTCCATGGCTTTCCATGGACTTCAGCAGATGCGTCGGTACGGCGCGTCCGGCACGTATGTCCGCCACTGCGCCTGTCCGCCACTGCGCCCGCGTCAGCTCGGCGTTCCCTGTCCTCGGCACCCGCCCGCGGGTCGACCGGCCGCTCGGGACGGCCCGTCCGACCCCGACCCGGCCGTTCCTCCCGCACCCCGCACCCCGCCGGCCACCCCCGTGAGCAGCCGGTCACCCGGCGGGGCACTCCCCCTTTGTCCCGCCGGGGCTCCCTCACATCCCGCCCGCATACGCTGCCCTCGTGATCCCTTCCCCCGCCGCGCGCACCGCACTTGACCTCACCGCAGACCTCCCGGTCCCCGACCTGGAGGACTTCTACCGGGACCTGCACCGACACCCCGAGCTGTCCGGCCTCGAACACCGCACGGCCACGAAGCTCGCCGAACGCCTCACCAAGGCGGGCTACGAGACCGTCGAGGGCATCGGCGGCACCGGAGTCGCCGGAGTGCTCCGCAACGGCGACGGCCCGACCGTGCTGCTGCGCGCCGACATGGACGCGCTGCCGGTGACGGAGGAGACGGGACTGCCGTACGCCTCCTCGGTACCCGGTGTGATGCACGCCTGCGGGCACGACCTGCACGTGACCTGGCTGGCCGGTGCCGCCCAGGCGCTGGCCGCCGGGCGGGACGCCTGGTCGGGGACGCTGGTGCTGGTGGGCCAGCCCGCGGAGGAGACGGGCTCGGGCGCGGCGGCGATGGTGGCCGACGGCCTGTACGAGCGTGTCCCGCGCCCGGACGTACTCCTCGCCCAGCACGCGGCACCTGGACCGGCGGGCTTCTACCCGCACTCGCCCGGCCTGATCATGTCGGCCTCGACGGACATCGACATCGTGATCCACGGCCGCGGGGGCCACGGCTCCCGCCCCGAGACGACGGTCGACCCGGTCGTCACCGCCGCCTACCTCGTCACCCGGCTGCAGGCGGTCGTCTCCCGCGAGATCGCCGCCCGTGACTCCGCCGTCCTGACCGTGGGCCGCATCGAGGCCGGCACCCGGCACAACATCATCCCTGCCGAGGCCCGGATCTCCCTCAACCTGCGCACCCAGTCCGACGACGTGCGGGAGCGGATGATCGCCGCGATCCGCCGTATCGCGTCCGGCGAGTGCCTCGCCGCGGGCTGCCCGCGCGAGCCCGAGGTGACCATCGGCACCAGCCTCCCCACGATGGTCAACGACGCGGACACCGACCGCCGGATCGCCGCCGTGCACACCGAGGTCCTCGGCGCGGGCACGGTCTTCGACCCCGGTCCGGCGACGGGCAGCGAGGACTTCCCCCGCCTGGTGCCGGACGGGGTGCCGTACTCCTACTGGTTCGTGACGAGCACCCCGGCGGACGTGTGGGACGCGGCGCCCGGCACGGACCTGATGGAGAAGTTCCACGCCGTCCCCAGCAACCACAGCCCCCAGTTCGCCCCGGACCTGGTGACGGTCGCGCCGGGTGTACGGACCCTGGTGTCGGGCGCGTTGGAGATCCTGACGGTGAACTGACGACGAACTGGCTAGCTCTGCGTCTGGAGTTGGAGCAACTGCTTCCGCACGTGGTCCAAGGCACCCGCACGGCGACCTGGCACCCGGCTCCTCAACTCGGCCAGCGCAAGCCCGAGTTCACGAGCAGCCCCCGGTTCCTGGATCTGCCCCCACTGGTGATGAGCCCGGTCCACGGCCGCCTCGACGGCAGCCGTACCGGGCGCCTGCCCCGCCGCCAGCCGCGCCCCGGCCACCACGAGCCAGGCCCGACAGCTCCGCACCGGATCCCCGGCCAACATCGCCAGATCGGCCCGGACTTCGGTCCAGTGCAGCGCTTCTTCTGAACCCCGCCCGTGCGCCCGTACGGCGGCCTGCTCGTGCTCGGCGGCGAGGGCGTCGGCGTCGGCGTGGCGACCGGCTTGGGCGGCGGACGCGACGGCGATGTGCGGGTCGTTGTCGTAGGTTGGCGGGTCGTTGTACTGGCTTCGCGGGTCGTTGTCGTGGCTTGGCGGCGCGCTGTCTCGGCTTCGCCGTGCGTCCTCCTGGCTCCGCCGCGCAGCTTCCTGGCCTCGCGGCGCGCTGCCCTGGCTCTGAGCGGCACTCCTTTGACTCCGGCCGGCATTATTCAGCCCGTCCGGGGGTCCCCCCTCTGGGGGAGATTGAGGACGAGGCCCCTTCAGGGCCGACAGGGGTCTGGGGGCGGAGCCCCCGGGGACGCCCGCAGCAACACTCCCCGGCGCACCAACACCTCCCGGCGCGGCAAGCACCACGTCCGCGTACCCCTCCGCCCCCAGCCTCCCCAACGCCTGCTGATGCAACTGCTCCACCGGCGGACGCCACCCGCTGCGCAGAATCGTCGCGACCGCCTTCATGTACGCCGGCACAGCCACCACCCGCCGAGACGGAGGCGGTGCGATGCGACCGTAAACGGCGTTCGTGCGGCCCGAGTCGAGCGGATGCGTGTGCAGCCACTGCCAGGTCTCCGCGTCGGTGTGGAGATCGAGCAGCAGAGTCGTCGTCCCCGGCGCCCGCAACCGCAACTCCTCACGGACCCAGGCCCACGGGAACCCGGTGTAGCGCACGGTCGCCGGAGTCGTCCGCGCCAGCGCGAGATGCGGAAGGTGCTGTTTCCGGTCGAGTTGGAGCTGGCCGGTGACGAAGACGGTCAACGGCCCCGGTGCCGTGGCGGCGGCACGCAACCGGGTCAGCACAGCCTGCGGCTCCAACGGGTCGGCGAGTTCGACAACGTTGGCGGTGTCCGTGCCGGAGAGGACGGCGGGGTCGACGGCCGCGAGCACCGGGAGCACGGAGGCCGCGTCCACCAGCCGACCCTTGCCGACCGGCGAGGCCGCGAGCAGCAACACCGTTCCAGGCATGCGCCCTCCCCCGATAGAACCCGATAGAACCCAACAGAAGCGTCGATCACTTCGTACCGCAGCACCGTAACCTCTGCCCAACCTCTGCTGCTGCAAAGGGTGATGTCAGGACCGCCGTACCGCGAAGATCGTGGTGTCGTCGGCGAGATGTCCGCCGCTGTGGCGCAGGGTGCCGTCGCGGACGTAGGCGACGAGACGGTCCGGGTCGGCGAGCTGCGGATCGGCCGAAACAGCGTCGGTGACAAGGGACTTGAGCGGATAGAAGACGCCCGCGCCGTCCCGCGCCTCCGTGACCCCGTCGGTGACGACAAGGAGAGTCTCACCAGGGGCAAGCCTGATCCGGAGGGTCGGCGGCGGCCCGTCCATGTGGGCCAACTCGCCCAGCCCGAGCGGGAGTCCGTGCCCGGGCGGCAGGGACCGCACGCCGTGCGGGCCGACCACGAGCGGGGGTTCGTGACCGAAGTTGACGACCTCGACCGTGTCCGGTTCGGCGACGGGGAAGCTCAGCAGGACGGCCGTGGCGAACCGGTCGATGCGGTCGTCGTCCTCGCGGTCGAGGGCGGCGAGATGCAGCCCGTGCCGGTGTATCCGGATCTCCAGCCGTGCGGCGACGGTCGCGAGCTCCGGCTCGTGGTAGCCGGCCTCGCGGAACGTGCCGAGCAGCGCGGCCGCGGCCTCCACCGCGCCGAGCCCCTTGCCCTGGACGTCACCGACGAGGGCGCGGGTGCCGTGCGGGCCGGGCTGGATGTCGTAGAAGTCGCCGCCGACGCGGGCGAAGGCGTCCGCGGCGAGATAGACGGCCGCGTGGTCGAGGCCGCCCCAGCCCGGCGGCAGCGGGCGCAGCAGCGTGCGGCGGGTGGTCTCGGCGACATCGCGCATGTGCAGCATGCGGCGCTCGCCGCGGACCCGGACCGCGCAAGCCAGGACGGCGAGGGCACCGCCGACGCCGACGAGGATGAAGTCGGGCAGGCCGGTCTGGTACTGGTGCGGCCAGGCGTGGTCGGCGAGCGCGTAGGTGGCCATGCCGAGCACGGCGAACACGGCCGTGCCCCACACCCCGCAGATCGCGGCGGCGATCCCGGGCACGAGCACGATCCAGGACACGGTCCGGAACTCGCCGCCGGTGTTCCAGTCGACGAGCAGGATCGTGACCAGCACCAGCAGCGGCGGTATCCAGGCGACGCTCCGCCCGCGCACCCGCAGCAGATGCTGCCGCCGGATCGCGTCGGGGTCCCCGGCTCGGGGCAGCCGGTCGAGCGGGGAGCGCCCGGAGTCGCCGTAGCGCAGACGTCCGAGCGCGCGGCGGCGCACCGGTCTGGGCCCTCTGAGCCCATGGCCGCTCACGGCGTCAGTACGCGACCGACATCCGCCCGCGCGGATGGGCGTGCTGTTCCAGTTCGTCGACGAAGGCGACCGCGTAGTCCTCGGCGCTGATGAAACTGCGGCCCTGGTCGTCGGTCATGAACTGGTCCCCGTCGACACGGAAGCGGCCGGTGCGGGTGCCCGGGGCGATCTCGGCGGCGGGGGAGACGTAGGTCCAGTCGAGGTCGTCGTCGAGGGTGCGGTAGTAGGCGAGGACGGCGCGGTGGGCGTGGGCCTCCGGGAGGTAGGCCTCGGGGAAGCCGGGCTGGTCGCTGAGGGCCTGCCCGGGGGCGACCTCCAGGCCGCCGGCGCCGCCGACGACGAGGAGCCGTCCGACACCGGCCGCGCGGACGCCCGCCACGAGGGCCTGGTTCAGGGCAAGGAACGGGGCGCCCGGATCGCTGCCGTCGCGGGGCGGTACGCACGCCGAGGCGACGGCGTCGGCGCCGCGTGCCACCTCGGTCACCTTCTCCCGGTCCGTCGCGTCGGCCGCCGTGGCGGTGACCCCGGGGACGGGCGACTGGCCGGAGCGGCTGACCGCCAGGACCTGGTGTCCGCGGGCCGACGCCTCCGTCGCGATCCGGCTGCCGACCATGCCGGTGGCGCCGAAGAGTACGAGCTTCATGCGCCCCAGCGAAACACGGTGCAACCGAGGCCGCACGCCGACTTGCCACCGCCTCCGCCGAGGTGTGCATTGGTAGTACGGGGAGAGAGAGGAGTGCTCTCATGGCTCAAGCGGCACCCACGCCCGGCGGCGGAATGACCGGCCCGGGCAACATCACCGGCCCGCGCGGAATGCCCCGCCGAGGCGGATTCACGGGCGATCTGCCCGACATCTTCGACGCACGCGTCCACCGCGTGGCGAAGGTCGCGATCCCGGTCGTCCTGGGACTCGTCTACGGCTACTGGGCGGCGGCCAACCGTCGCAGCGGCGGTCCCATCACGGGCTGGAACATCCTGTTCGGCTTCGTGACGGCGCTCGCGTTCATCGTGCTGTGCCTGGCGGTGGCGCGGTTCGCGCCGCTGCTGAAGCGCGAACTGCACTCGCTGGTCAAGTCCGGCTTCGCGGGCGCCTCGCTCGGCTTCCTGTACAGCCAGACCGGCGAGAGCGTGCTGCGCTCCGCAACCATCGGGCTCGTGACCACGGCGGCCGTCTTCCTGGTCTTCTTCTACCGCTACTACACGCGCGAGGACGGAGAGGGCAACCGCGTCCGCTGACCGGACTCGGCAACACGTGGGCCCCGGCACCGAGTTGGTGCCGGGGCCCACGTCATTCCCGCTGATCCCTTCCTACGGCGCCCAGTTCCAGATGCCGCCGCCGGTCGACGAACCGGAGGAACTCCAGCTCCACGAGCCCGAGACGCTCCACGACCCGGAGGCCGACGTGCTCCACGAGGACGAGTTGTCGTTGTTCCAGTTCGGGTCGTTGTTCCAGTTGGAGCCGTTGCCGCTGGAGTTGTTGCCGCTGGAGTTGTTGCCGTCCTTCCAGCCCGGACAGGGGTCCGAGCAGGACGGCACGCCCTGGCCGCCGGTGTCGACGAACGCGGCGCTGGCCCAGGCCTGCGCGCCGACGAGCCAGTACCAGTCGGGATTTCCGTTGACGCTCTGTCCCCTGACCACGCATTGGACGCGGTCCTGACTGCCCGGTGAGAGCGAGTCGACGACGGGGGACCGTGTGGTGGGCGACTCCCGCACGTTCAGATCCGTGCGGGAGACGATCGTGCCCCAGATCGGACTGCCGCCACCACCGCCATGTCCTTCGGCGTACGTGGTCGGTGCTGCCATCGCCGTGGTGCCCGCCGCCGCGACGGCGAGGGTGCCACCGGTGAGCAGGGCCGCGGCCAGAGTCCGCAGGGCCGGAGTGGTGCGCATGATCGGCCTCCTTCTCCCCAGCTCCAGGAAACACCCGTTCGGGTGAAGCCTCCACCGGAGAGCGGACTCCCCAGTTCCGCCAAGGGTTCCGGACCCACCCCCGCCCATTCGGTTTGACATTTAACCCATATGCAGTCAAAAACCCTCGACCCGCTGGCGTACGGCGCCCCCCGGCCCTGTCCTGAAGGGGTGCCCCCACGTCTCCGGAGCGCCCTGTCGGCCGTACTCGTCGCCCTCTCCTGCTTCCTCACGCCCTTCGGCGCGCTGGCTGCCTGGGCGGCCTACGGCCTGACCGACTCCGGCCGCTACGTCACGACGATGGCGCCCCTGGCCGCGGACCCGGACGTACGGAACGCGATCGCGGACACGGTCGGCGCGGGCATCCTGCGCGAGGTCCAGGTGGGCGGGGTCCAGATCGGCGGGACCAAGGTCGGCGGGGTCCGGATGAGCGCGACACAGGGCGTGATGGCGCCGTTCATGCACGACGCGATGCGCTCGTTCACGAAGACCGAGGCCTTCCGCGTGGCCTGGGACGAGGGCAACCGGGTCACGCACGACGCCGTCCTGCACGCCCTTCGGGACGAGGGGCGGGACGGCACGGTCACGGTCGACCTCGCCCCCGTCACCGCCCGCGTCAAGCACCAACTCGCCCACGACAACGTCCCGTTGGCGAACAACATCCCCGTCCAGCACACCCGGGTCGAGATTCTCCCGGCCGGTGAACTGGGCCCGCTCCGGAGGGAGTTCCACGTGCTTGAGGTCGCCGGCTTCTGGCTCCCCGTGGCCGCCGCCGTCTTCGCCGTCACCGGCATCGCCGTCGCCGTGCGCCGCCGCCGCGCGATCACCGCGACCGCGCTCGGCACGGCCCTCGGCGGCGCCCTGCTCGGCCTCGCGCTCACGATCGGCCGCCACTTCACCGTCGCCGGCCTGCCGGCCGAGGTCTCCGGGGCGGCGGGCGGCGCGATCTACGACGCCCTGACCTCGACCCTGCGCACGGTCGCCTGGCTGCTGCTGGGCGTGGGCCTGACGGTGGCCGCGCTGGCGTGGCTCACCCGATACGCCCGCCCGGTACGGGAGGTGCTGCTCCTGCGCCTCCTACGAGACCGGCGAGCGTCCGCAACGCCCGCCGCAGATCGGGCACAGCAGCCGACGCGAGCCCAAGTCTGACCGCGTCCGGGGTCCGCTTCGGATCGACGCTGAAGGCGGTCCCCGGCGTGACCGCGATCCCGTGCGCCGCCGCGGCGGCCGTGAAGGTGTCGGCCCGCCACGGCGCCGGCAGCTCCCACCAGGCGTAATAGGTGAGCGGATCGGCCCGTACGGCGAACTCGCCCAACTCCTCGACGACCAGCCGGTGTCGGGCCGCCGCGCCCTCCCGCTTGGCATCGACCAGCCGCGCCACGGTCCCGTCCCCCATCCACCGCACCCCCGCCTCCAACGCGAACCGCCCCGCACTCCACCCACCCGACCGGACGGCGACGGCCACCTCGCCGACCCGCCGCTCCGGCACGACGAGGAAGCCGACGGTGAGCCCCGGCGCGACCCGCTTCGACAGCCCGTCGACGACATGGACGAGGCCGGGGGCGTAGGCGGCGAGCGGCGCGGGGGAGTCCGGATGGAGGAAGGACCAGATGCGGTCCTCGACGACGGGAAGGTCCAACTCCCTTACGACATCGGCGATTTCCTGCTTGCGCGCCTCGCTGGTCGTCACGGAGGTCGGGTTGTGGAGCGTCGGCTGAAGATAGAGGGCGGAGAGGGAAGCGGTGCGATGCGCGGCGCGGACCGACTCCGGACGCAGTCCGTCCCCGTCCGCCTCCAACGCGACGAGCGTGACCCCGAGCCGCCCCGCGATCTCCCTGACCAGCGGGTACGTCAGCGGCTCGACTCCGACCCGGCCGCCCGGCCGGACGAGGGAGGCGAGGGTGGCGGCGATGGCCTGACGGGCGTTGCCGGCGAAGAGGACGCGGTCGGGGGCGGGGCGCCAGGTGGGGGTGGCCAGCAGATCGGCCGTCGCCTCGCGAGCCGCCGCCGTGCCGGTCGCGGGCGCCGGGCGCAGCGCCTCGGTCAGTACGTCGGGGCGCAGCAGCGGCGCGAGAGCCGGGGCCAGCAGCTCCGACTGGCCGGGCGCGGAAGGGTAGTTGAGCTCCAGGTTCACCGGCGCCGAGGTCGCCGCCTCGATGAGCGCCTGCCCGTACGGCCCCGCCGCCGCGGCCCGTACGAAGGTGCCGCGGCCGACCTCCCCCACCACCAGCCCCCGGCGCACGAGTTCGGCGTAGACGCGCCCCGCCGTGGAACCGGCGATCCCGCGCCGACGGGCGAACACCCGCTGCGGGGGCAGCCGTTGGCCCGGCCGGAGCCGTCCGGAGGCGATGTCGGCGGCGATCCGGTCGGCGATGCGCCGGTAGTCGTCCACAGGGCCACCCCTCTCTCGCTCTCTCGTCATTTCGCTCGCTCGCCACATTGCACCGAGGGCAAAGATCTTATTGCACCGAGAAGCCGGGGAGACCTAGGGTCGATCACATGCCACCCCTTACTTCCCCATACATCCCTCTTGTCCTCATCCACGGCCACCCCTTCGACCACACGATGTGGACCCCGCAGATCGAGGCGTTCTCCCCCACGCGCCGGGTCATCACCCCCGACCTGCGCGGATATGGCCACCGTCCCCTTTCCTCCCCCGCCGTCACCCGGTTCTCGGACTTCACCACCGACATCGAGGCGCTGCTGGACGGGCTGAACGTGGAGACGTTCGTGCTGGCCGGGCTGTCCATGGGCGGCCAGATCGCGATGGACTGCTACGGCCGGTTCGGCGAGCGCGTCCGGGGTCTGGTCCTCGCCGACACCTTCCCATCGGCGGACACACCGGAGGCCGCCCGCACCCGCACCACGACAGCCGACCGCCTCCTGCGCGAGGGCATGCGCGGTTACGCCGACGAGGTCCTGGAGCGGATGGTGGCGCCGTACGCGGACCCGCAGGTCAAAGCGCACGTCCACCGCATGATGACGGCCACCGACCCCGAGTCCGCCGCGGCCGCCCTGCGCGCCCGTGCCGGGCGCCCCGACTACCGCGACCTGTTGACCCGGGTGACGGCCCCGGCCCTGGTGGTCGTGGGTGCCGACGACACCTACACCCCGGTCGCCGACGCGGAGGCGATGCACGCGGCGCTCCCCGACTCCACGCTCCGTGTGATCGAGGGCGCGGCCCATCTGCCGAATCTCGAACGCCCGAAGGAGTTCAACGAGATGCTGGGGGAGTTCCTGGCACACGTGGGATGATTTGGACACAAACCGCTTTTTGAACCTACCCCTACCGGTGGAAGGCCATCACTTGGGC
>NZ_JBHXME010000102.1:0-38932 GCF_042721125.1 Streptomyces sp. NPDC058469 | reverse complement strand
GGGTCTGGGGGCGCAGCCCCCAGGGACGGGACGGGTAGGGGCGGCGGGGGCGAGGAAACCAGGCCTCAGCCCAGCTTCGACTCCAGCTCCGCCACGATCTCGTTGACCCCGACCGCCCGCTGCTCCCCGGACTCCATGTCCTTGAGCTGCACGACACCCTCGGCGAGGTCGCGTTCGCCGGCGACGATCGTGTAGCGGGCCCCGCTGCGGTTGGCGTTCTTCATGGCGCCCTTGAGGCCCTTGGAGCCGTAGGAGAAGTCGGCCGCGATGCCCAGCTTGCGGAGTTCGGTCACCTTGGTGAAGAGGACCCGGCGGGCCTCGTCGCCGAGCGGGACGGCGAACACGCTGGTGGACGCGGGGAGTTCGAGTTCGACGCCCTCCGCCTCCAGGGCGAGGACCGTACGGTCGACGCCCAACGCCCAGCCCACGGACGGCAGCGCGGGGCCGCCGATCATCTCGGACAGGCCGTCGTAACGGCCGCCGCCGCCCACCGCGGACTGGGACCCCAGACCGTCGTGGACGAACTCGAAGGTCGTACGGGTGTAGTAGTCGAGGCCGCGCACCAGCTTCGGGTCGTCCTCGAAGGAGACGCCTGCAGCCGTGATCAGCTCGCGGACCTCCTCGTGGTACGCCTTGCACGCGTCGCACAGGTAGTCGCGCAGCAGCGGGGCGTCCGTCAACTGCTTCTGGACGTCCGGGCGTTTGTCGTCGAGGACCCGGAGCGGGTTGATGTCCGCGCGGCGCAGCGTCTCCTCGTCGAGGTCCAGGCCCCGGAGGAAGTTCTGCAGCGCCTCCCGGTACACCGGACGGCACTCCTTGTCGCCCAGGCTGTTGAGGAGGATGCGGAAGTCGCGCAGTCCGAGCGAGCGGTACGCCTGGTCCGCCAGGATGATCAACTCGGCGTCCAGTGCCGGGTCCTCGGCACCGATCGCCTCGGCGCCGACCTGGGAGAAGTGGCGGTAGCGGCCCTTCTGGGGGCGCTCGTAGCGGTAGTAGGACCCCGAGTACCAGAGCTTGACCGGGAGGTTGCCCGCCTTGTGCAGGTTGGCCTCCAGGGCCGCGCGCAGCACGGAGGCGGTGCCCTCGGGGCGCAGGGCGAGCTGGTCGCCGCCCTTGGTCTCGAAGGCGTACATCTCCTTGGTCACGATGTCGGTGGACTCACCGACACCGCGCGCGAAGAGCTCGACGTTCTCGAAGCCGGGCGTCTCGATGTAGCCGTAGCCGGAGTTGCGCAGCGGAGCCGCGATGGCCTCGCGCACGGCGAGGTACTTGGCGGACTCCGGCGGAATCAGGTCGTACGTGCCCTTGGGGGCCTGAAAGGTACTCACGGAAATCTCTCGTCACATTCCTCGTCGGGGAGCGTCCGAGCTCCCGAGGCCGGAGGCCACCTCCCGCAGATACGGGTTGGTGGCGCGCTCCTGGCCGATGGTCGTCTGGGGGCCGTGGCCGGACAGCACCACGGTCGAGTCGTCGAGCGGCAGGCACACGCGGGCCAGCGAGTCGAGGATCTCGGCGTGGGAGCCGCCGGGCAGGTCGGTGCGTCCGATGGAGCCGGCGAAGAGCAGATCCCCGGAGAAGAACACGGAGGGGATCTCCGTGGCCTCGGGCATCTGGAAGGTCACCGACCCCTTCGTATGGCCCGGCGCGTGCGCGACCGAGAGCTCCAGTCCCGCGAGCGCGAGCCTCGCACCGTCGGTCAGCTCCTTGACCTCGTCCGGCTCCCCCACGGTCAGCTCGCCCATCAGCGGCATCCCGATCGAGCGGCCGATCGCCTTCTCGGGGTCGCTCATCATGTACCGGTCCTCGGGGTGGATCCAGGCCGGCACGTCGTGCGCGCCGCACACCGGGACGACCGAGGCCACATGGTCGATGTGGCCATGGGTGAGGACGACCGCGACGGGCTTGAGCCGATGTTTCCTGAGCGCTTCCTCGACTCCCTGGGCGGCCTGATGGCCCGGGTCGATGATCACGCACTCCTCACCGGCGGCGGGGGCGACGAGATAACAGTTCGTCCCCCAGGCCCCGGCGGGGAACCCGGCAATGAGCACGATCGTCCTTCGTTGTGTCGATACGGGAGGGGATAAGGATCCCTGCGTCAGTGGTCAGAGCCTACCGGCGCTGCCGAATCCTCAGCGAACCCATATACGGTACGGGGCACACGCAGGCGGTCGGCTCACAAGACGCACGCGTCCCAGTCGACGTACGAGACGCATGAGGAGAGAATCCGGTGGTCACCCAGGAACAGCGGAAGCGGCAGCTCGCGCGGGAGAAGTTCTTGCGGCAGCAGCAGCGGCGTACGTCCGCTCGACGCAAGGCGCGCATGCGCAACTCGGTGATCGCGTCGGTGCTCGGCGTGATCGTGATCGGCAGTGTGGCGCTCTACACGACCGGGGTCCTGAAGGGCAACGACGACAAGTCCAACGCGAGCGCGGACGTGACGCCCACGCCCAGCGCCTCGGCGACGAAGAAGGCGCCGGACCCGTGCGCGAAGCCGGCGGCGGGCAAGATCAAGACGCTGACCTGGAAGAAGGAGCCGGCGGTCACGATCGACAAGTCGGCGAAGTACACGATGAAGCTCGCGACGACCTGCGGTGACATCGACATCGCGCTGAAGACGTCGGCCGCGCCGCACACCGTGAACTCGTTCGACTTCCTTGCCGGCAAGGGTTTCTTCGACCACACGAAGTGCCACCGGCTCACCACCAGCGGCATCTACGTGCTGCAATGCGGCGACCCGACGGGCGCGGGCAGCGGCGGTCCCGGCTACACGATCCCGGACGAGAACCTGAAGGACGCGAGCCTCAAGGGCGGGATCTACCCGGCGGGCACGATCGCGATGGCCAACACCGGTCAGAAGCACACCGGCGGCAGTCAGTTCTTCCTCGTCTACAAGGACAGCACGCTCCCGGCGAGCTACACCCCGTTCGGTACCATCTCGGCCTCCGGGATGAAGGTCCTGAACAAGATCGCGGCGGCCGGTGAGAGCACGGGCGCGGGCGACGGAGCACCGAACGCGACGGTCGTGATCAACAAGGCGACCGTCACGAAATCCTGACCGTCAACAGCGAAATTTCGGTCGCGCGGGATGCGGACAGGCAACCCGCCGGTCGCCTATGTTGGCCGTGACGAAACTGTGGACGATGTCCGGGGGCACAGAGGCCCTGTGCAGGCATCATGTGGAGGAGGCGCTGTGAGCAGCGACCCGTGGGGCCGCGTCGACGAGACGGGGACCGTGTACGTGCGTACGGCCGACGGCGAGCAGGTCGTCGGTTCCTGGCAGGCCGGCTCCCCCGAGGAGGCGCTGGCCTACTTCGAGCGCAAGTACGAAGGCCTGGTTGTCGAGATCGGCCTCCTCGAGAAGCGCGTGAAGACCACCGACCTGTCGGCGAAGGACGCGCAGGCCGCCGTCGACCATCTCCGTGAGCAGGTGGTCGCCCACCACGCGGTGGGCGACCTCGCGGCGCTGGGGGTCCGGCTGGACAAGCTCGTGGAGACCGTCGACGCGCGCCGCGAGGAGCGCAAGCAGCAGCGCGCCAAGCAGTCCGACGAGGCCCGGCACTCCAAGGAGGCGCTGGTCGTCGAGGCGGAGGAACTGGCGCAGTCCGACCAGTGGCGGGCGGCCGGTGAGCGGCTGCGCGCGCTGGTGGACACCTGGAAGGGTCTGCCGCGTCTGGACCGCAAGTCGGACGACGAGCTGTGGCACCGCTTCTCGCACGCCCGGTCGGCCTTCTCCAAGCGCCGCAAGGCGCACTTCGCGTCGCTGGACGCGCAGCGCGAGGACGCCCGCAAGACCAAGGAGAAGCTGGTCGCCGAGGCCGAGGGTCTGTCGGCCTCGTCGGACTGGGGTCCCACGGCCGCGCGCTACCGCGAGCTGATGGCCGACTGGAAGGCGGCGGGCCGCGCCCAGCGCGAGCACGAGGACGATCTGTGGAACCGCTTCCGCGGCGCCCAGGACGTCTTCTTCGCCGCCCGCAGCTCGGTCTTCGCCGAGCGGGACGCCGAGCAGACGGAGAACCTGAAGCTCAAGGAGGAGCTGGCCGAGGAGGCCGAGAAGCTCCTGCCGGTCACCGACCTGAAGGCGGCCCGCGCGGCCTTCCGCTCGATCAACGAGCGCTGGGAGGCCATCGGCCATGTGCCGCGTGACTCCCGTCCGAAGGTCGAGGGCCGGATGCACACGATCGAGCGGGCCCTCCAGGAGTCCGAGGAGACCGAGTGGCGCCGGACGAACCCGGAGGCACGCGCGCGTGCCGAGGGTCTGACCGGTCAGCTGCAGGCCGCCGTGGACAAGCTCACGGGCCAGATCGAGCAGGCCCGCGCCCAGGGCAACACCTCCCGCGCCGACAAGCTGCAGCGCGAGCTGGAGGGCCGCCAGGCCCTGCTGGAGCAGGCTCTGAAGGGCCTCCAGGAGTTCGGCGGCTGACCGCGCCAGGCATACACGAAGAAGGGGCTCCCGTACGTGACGTACGGGAGCCCCTTCTTCGTGTGCGAGGTGTCCGCTACGTCTTGTTGCGCGCCGACGTCACGCGGTAGACGTCGTAGACGCCCTCGACGCCCCTGACGGCCTTCAGGACGTGTCCCAGGTGCTTGGGGTCGCCCATCTCGAAGGTGAAGCGGGAGGTGGCGACGCGGTCGCGGGAGGTCTGGACGGCCGCGGAGAGGATGTTGACGTGCTGGTCGGACAGGACGCGGGTGACGTCCGAGAGGAGCCGGGAGCGGTCCAGGGCCTCCACCTGGATGGCGACCAGGAAGACCGAGGACTGGGTGGGCGCCCACTCGACTTCCAGGATGCGCTCGGGCTCGCGGGACAGTGAGTCCACGTTGACGCAGTCGCTGCGGTGAACCGATACGCCGCTACCGCGTGTGACGAAACCGATGATGGGGTCGCCGGGGACGGGCGTACAACAGCGGGCCAGTTTGACCCACACGTCGTCGACGCCCTTGACGACGACACCCGGGTCGGCGTTCGACCGGCGCTTGCGGCCGCGGCCGTGCGCCGGCGGCACGCTCTCGTCGATCTCCTCGGTGGCCGCCTCCTCGCCACCGAGCGCCTGCACCAGCTTCTGCACGACGTTCTGCGCGGCGACATGGCCCTCGCCGATCGCCGCGTACAGCGAGGAGATGTCCGGGTAGCGCATCTCGTGCGCGAGCGTGACGAGGGAGTCGCCGGTGAGGATGCGCTGGATCGGCAGGTTCTGTTTGCGCATCGCGCGGGCGATGGCGTCCTTGCCCTGCTCGATCGCCTCGTCGCGGCGCTCCTTGGAGAACCAGGCTCTGATCTTGTTGCGGGCGCGCGGCGACTTCACGAAGCCGAGCCAGTCGCGGGAGGGGCCCGCGCCGGGTGCCTTGGAGGTGAAGACCTCCACCAAGTCGCCGTTGTCCAGGGTGGATTCGAGCGGTACGAGGCGCCCGTTGACCCGTGCTCCTATGGTCCGGTGGCCGACCTCGGTGTGCACCGCGTACGAGAAGTCCACCGGGGTGGCGCCCGCCGGCAGCGCTATCACGTCGCCCTTCGGCGTGAAGACGAAGACCTCGTTGCGCGACAGGTCGAAGCGCAGGGACTCCAGGAACTCCCCGGGGTCCTCGGTCTCCTTCTGCCAGTCGAGCAACTGGCGCAGCCACGCCATGTCGTTGAGGTGGTCGTCCTTGCCCGTGGTCCTGGGCACCTCCGAGCGCACCTTGGAGGTGCCGGCGACGGCCTCCTGCTTGTACTTCCAGTGCGCGGCGATGCCGTACTCCGCGCGGCGATGCATGTCGAACGTGCGGATCTGGAGCTCAACGGGCTTGCCGTTGGGGCCGATCACCGTCGTGTGCAGCGACTGGTACATGTTGAACTTGGGCATCGCGATGTAGTCCTTGAACCGGCCGGGGACCGGGTTCCATCGCGCGTGCACCGTGCCGAGGGCCGCGTAGCAGTCGCGGACGGTGTCCACGAGGACGCGGATGCCCACCAGGTCGTAGATCTCGGCGAAGTCGCGGCCTCGGACGATCATCTTCTGGTAGACGCTGTAGTAGTGCTTCGGGCGGCCGGTGACGGTCGCCTTGATACGGGCGGCGCGCAGGTCGGTCTGGACCTCGTCGGTCACTATGGCCAGGTACTCGTCACGCTTCGGCGCCCGCTCGGCCACCAGCCGGACGATCTCGTCGTACATCTTGGGGTAGAGGATCGCGAAGGCGAGGTCCTCCAGCTCCCACTTGATGGTGTTCATGCCCAGGCGGTGGGCGAGCGGCGCGTAGATCTCCAGGGTCTCGCGCGCCTTCTTCTCCTGCTTCTCGCGCTTGAGGTAGCGCATGGTGCGCATGTTGTGCAGGCGGTCGGCGAGCTTGATGACCAGGACGCGCGGGTCCTTGGCCATGGCGACGACCATCTTGCGGACGGTCTCGGCCTGCGCGGCCTCGCCGAACTTGACCTTGTCGAGCTTGGTGACGCCGTCGACGAGGAGGGCGACGGAGTCGCCGAAGTCGCGGCGGAGCTGGTCGAGGCCGTACTCGGTGTCCTCGACGGTGTCGTGCAGCAGGCCGGCCATCAACGTGGCCGGGTCCATGCCGAGTTCGGCGAGGATCGTGGTGACGGCGAGCGGGTGCGTGATGTACGGGTCGCCGCTCTTGCGCTTCTGGCCGCGGTGCCAGCGCTCGGCGACCTGGTAGGCGCTCTCGACCTGGCGGAGGGTGGCCGTCTCGATCTTCGGGTCGTTGCTGCGCACTATCCGCAGCAGGGGCTCCAGGACCGGGTTGTACGGGTTGGAGCGCTGGACGCCGAGGCGGGCCAGGCGGGCGCGGACGCGGTTGGAGGAGCCGCCGCCGGTGCGTGCGGGCTGGCCGGCCGTGGGACGGGGCGCGGGGGTGGCCGCCGGGCTCTCGGCGGGAGCCGGCTTGGGGCGCGAGGGCTCGGCCGCCTTGTCGGCGGGCGCCGACCGGTCGTGCTCCGCCGTCCCGAGCGGTTCGCCGGGTGCGGTGCTCGCGCTCGTGGCGGGCTCCGCCGCGGGGCCCGGGGTGGGCTCGGGCTTGGCGGCGGTCAGGGGCTGGGCCTCGTCTGCCAAGAGGACTCCTCGTGCGCGATCCGGGTCCCCCGGTCAGGCTCCGGAGTCCCCATGGTAGCGATCCCGGGCTCCGGGCTCGCCTTCAGGCCGATGTGAGGGCCGTCTACCGGTGAAACACGAGAGGCGGGCACCGGATTCCTCCGGGCCCGCCTCCGCGGTGTCCTACGGGTGTCTCAGGGCTTTCCTACGGCCTTCCTGGGGCCGTCCTGTGGATGTCCCGCCGGTGTTTGCTCAGAGCTTGAGCAGCGCCTCCAGAGGAGCGCCTTGGAGGGTCGGCTCCAGCCGGGCCCGGCCGCCCAGGAAACCCAGCTCCATGAGGACGGCGACACCCGCGATCTCGGCGCCCGCCCTGCGGATCAGCTTGAGGGAGGCCTCGGCGGTGCCACCGGTGGCCAGGACGTCGTCGACGACCAGGACGCGGTCTCCGGCGCTCAGGTCCTCGGCGTGCACCTCGATCTCGGCGGAGCCGTACTCCAGGTCGTACGCCTGGCTGAGGGTCGCTCCGGGGAGCTTGCCCGCCTTGCGCACGGGGATGAAGCCGACGCCCGCGCGGACGGCCACCGGGGCGCCGAGGATGAAGCCGCGGGCCTCCAGGCCCACGACCTTCGTCGCACCGGTGCTCACGACGACCTCCGCGAGCGCGTCCGTCAGCGCCGTGAACGCGGCCGGGTCCGCCAGGAGCGGGGTGATGTCCTTGAACATCACCCCCGGCTCCGGGTAGTCGGCCACATCGCGGATACGGCTGAGCAGCAGCTCCTGGACGTCGGTCATCGGCGCTTCCCCGAGGGACGGCCGCGGCCGCGGTTGCGGGACGCCGGCTGGGTGCGCGGGCCTACGACGGCTGCCGCGTCCTTGGGCTCGTCGTCGTAGTCGTCGTCCGCCCGGCTGGCGACCTGGGAGGACTCCGCCGGCTCGCCCTGCGCGGCTGCCTGGGCCCGCTTGGCGAGGACGCGCTTCTTGAGCGCCTTCATCTGCGGCTCGGCCTCCTTGAGGTCGGCGACGAGCGGCGTGGCGATGAAGATCGAGGAGTACGCACCGGCCGCGAGGCCGACGAACAGCGACAGCGAGATGTCGTTGAGCACACCCGCGCCGAGGAAGCCGCCGCCGATGAACAGCAGGGCCCCGACCGGCAGCAGCGCGACGACCGTGGTGTTGATGGAGCGGACCAGGGTGCCGTTGATCGACCGGTTGGCGATGTCGCTGTAGGTCCAGCGGGTCTGCTTGGTGATGTCCTTGGTCTGCTCCTTGAGGCTGTCGAAGACGACGACCGTGTCGTAGAGCGAGTAACCGAGGATGGTCAGCAGACCGATCACCGTGCCGGGCGTGACCTCGAAGCCGACGAGGGCGTAGATGCCGATGGTGATGGTGATGTCGTGGATCAGGGCGACGAGCGCCGCCAGGGCCATGCGCCACTCGAAGGCGATCGCCAGATAGATCACGACCAGCACCATGAAGATCGCCAGGCCCTCCCAGGCCTTGTTGGCGACCTGGTCACCCCAGCTGGGGCCGACCAGGTCCGCGGCGATGTTCTCGGAGCTGACGTTCAGGTCCTTCGCCAGCTTCGTCTTGATGCTGTCGGACTTGCCGGTGTCGATGCCGGCGATCTGGATGCGCAGGCTGCCGTCGCCGAGCTTCTGGACGACCGCGTCGTGGCCGGAGGCGTCCTCGGCGTACTTCTCCGCCTGGCTCACCGAGGCACTCATGCCCTTGGGCGTGGTGAAGGCGGCGCCGCCCTGGAACTCGATGCCCATGTTCAGGCCGCGCACCGTCAGGCCGAGGATGGCCGTGATGGTGATCAGGATCGAGATGCCGTACCAGATCTTGCGATTGCCGACGAAGTCGTACCCGACCTCGCCACGGTGCAGTCGGGCGCCGAGGTTGCCGAGCTTCGACATCTCACGCCTCCTTCGGGTCGACGGGGGCGGAGGGGCGACGGGTGCGGCGCAGCGGCGGCTTGGCGCCCAGCGCCTTCGGGTCGATGCCGGACCACTTGTGACCGTCCGCGAAGAACTTCCTGCGGGCGAGGATGGTCATCAGCGGCTTGGTGAAGAGGAAGACGACGACCACGTCGAGCACGGTGGTCAGACCGAGGGTGAACGCGAAGCCCTGGACCTTGCCGACGGTGACGATGAACAGCACCGCGGCGGCGAGGAACGACACGAAGTCGGAGACCAGGATGGTGCGCCGGGCGCGCGGCCAGGCCCGCTCGACGGAGGGACGCAGCGAGCGGCCCTCGCGGATCTCGTCCCGGATACGTTCGAAGAACACGATGAACGAGTCCGCGGTGATACCGATCGCGACGATCGCACCGCAGACGGCCGGCAGGTTCAGCGCGAAGCCGATGCCCGGGCCGAGCAGCGCCATGATCACGTACGTGAGGATCGCGGAGACCAGCAGCGAGGGGATCGCGATGACCGACAGGCCGCGGTAGAAGATCAGCAGGTAGATGACGACCAGCGCGAGGCCGATCGCGCCCGCGATCAGACCGGCGTGCAGCTGCTCACCGCCGAGGGCCGCGGTCACCGTGGTGACGCTGTCCTCCTTGAAGGTCAGCGGCAGGGCGCCGTACGACAGCATGTTGGCGAGGCTCTGGGCCTCCTCCTGGGTGAAGCTGCCGGAGATCTCCGCGCTGCCGCCGGTGATCGACGAGCTGACGGACGGGCTGGAGACGACCTGGCCGTCCAGGACGATGCCGAACTCGTTCTGCGGGCTGGTGTTCTTCGCCAGTTCACCGGTGACCTTGGCGAACTTGTCGCCGCCCTTGCCGGTGAAGTCCATGGTGACCTGCCAGCCGGCGGCGGTCGTCGTGTTCAGGACGGCCGCGGCCTTCTTGACGTCGGTGCCGTCGACTGCGGCGGGGCCGAGCACGTACTTGTACCAGACGCCCGAGACCTGGCCGCAGGCCACGGTCGCGTCGCCGGCCTTGGCGGTCTTGCCGGCGGTGTTCTGGACCGACTTCTTGGAGCAGTCGAGCGCGGTGTACTGGGCCTCCAGCTTGGCGGCCGCCGCGCTGGCGGCGGCGCTGCTGGTCGCCGACGGGGTGGCGCTGGACGAGGCCGTGGCGCTGGGGCTCGCGGACGAGGTGGAGTCGGCCTTCAGCGCGTCGCTGGCGGCACGGCCCTGAGAGGTGGCGGTGGCCGTCGGGGTCGCGGAGCCGGTCGAGGAAGCGGTCGCCTTGGGGCTGGCCGAGCTCGACGAGCTGCTGGACGCGCTCGGCGACGGGGTCGTCGTCGCGGCGCCCGTGGAGGCCTCCGTGGCCAGGACCGGGCGGAAGTACAGCTTGGCGGTCGTACCGACCTGCTGCCGCGCCTCCTCCGAGTTCGTGCCCTTGGGGATGTTGACGATGATGTTCTTGGAGCCCTGGGTCTGGACCTCGGCCTCCGAGACACCAAGACCATTGACACGGCGGTTCATGATGTCGACCGCGGTGTCCATGTTGGTCTTGTTGATCGACGATGCCTCGCCGGGCTGGGCCACCGCCCGCAGGGTGATGCTCGTGCCGCCGGCCAGGTCGATGCCGAGACGCGGAGTGTTGTGCCCGGATGCGAACATGCCACCGGTGAGCGCCACGATGGCGATCAGGATGAGGGCCAGCGAGCGCCACGGCTTGCTCTGGGCGCTCGCGCTGCGGCCCCTCTTAGGTGCTGCCACCTTCTCGTACTCCCTCTCGGGCCGCCTCGCGCCGGGTCAGCGCGGCTACGGCCATGACATGGTGTCGGGATCCCGTGCGAGCGACGCACGTACCCGGGGTGCGCGGGGCGCGAGCGGGTCGCGCCGCGCTCCCGGGACGTGACTACTTCGCGTCGGACTCGCCGTCGGACTTCTTCGGCTCTTCTTCCGTCTTCGCCTCGGCGGCCTCAGCGGGCTCCTCGGTGGCGTCGGCCGGCTCGTCTGCCGCGTCCTTCTTGCCGAGGTCGATGGGCTTGTCGTCGGAAGAGTCGGCGGCGGGCTCGTCGGTGTCGGTGAGGGAGGAGGCGTCGTCCGGGACGATGGCGGCGTCGTCCTTCAGGTCGTGCTCGACGCCGTGGACGATGCGGTTGTACTCGTCGTCGGTGAGGACGGCGCCGATCGCGTTCTTCGCGAAGAGAAGCTCGATGCCCGGGCCTGCGTCGAGGAGAACCGTCTCCTCGTTGACTTCCTTGACCGTCGCGTACACGCCCCCGATCGTGCGGACGCCGGTGCCGGGCTGCATGTCACTACGCATCGACGCGGCCGCCTGCTGCTTGCGCTTGGCAGAGCGGGTCATCAGGAACATGGCCCCGATGAGCACGATGAAGGGGAGAAGGGTCACGATATTCACGGGACGGAATTTCCTTCGCACGACCGCGGCGGTGAGCGGCCTGGTGGATGGGGGTGGTCGGCGCCGCCCACAAAGGCGGCATCGGCGGAGTCTAAGCGAGTCCACGCTGATGGAACAACGCTCAGCATGGCACCGGGGTTCCTGACCCGGCCAGTGCCCCCGCCGTCACGCCCCGAACAGGTCCCCTTGTCCGTTTCCCCCGGTTGACGAGCGGGGCGGGGTGAGGCCGAGATGCGCCCACGCGGCGGGGGTGGCGACGCGTCCGCGCGGGGTGCGGGCGAGCAGCCCCTCTCGTACGAGGAAGGGTTCGGCGACCTCTTCGACGGTCTCGCGCTCCTCCCCCACGGCGACGGCGAGCGTGGACAGGCCGACCGGTCCGCCGCCGAACAGCTTGAGCAGGGCTTCGAGGACACCGCGGTCGAGCCGGTCGAGGCCGCGGCCGTCGACCTCGTAGACCTTGAGGGCGGCTCCGGCGATGTCCTGGGTGATGAAGCCGTCGGCCTTGACCTGTGCGTAGTCCCGTACGCGGCGCAGCAGCCGGTTGGCGATGCGGGGGGTGCCTCGGGAGCGGCCGGCGATCTCGGCGGCGCCGGCGGGGTCGATCTCCACGTCGAGCAGGTTCGCCGAGCGGTGGATGACACGCTCCAGCTCGGTGGGCTCGTAGAACTCCATGTGCGCGGTGAAGCCGAAGCGGTCGCGCAGCGGGGGTGGCAGCAGTCCCGCGCGCGTGGTGGCGCCGACCAGGGTGAACGGCGGCAGTTCGAGCGGGATCGCGGTGGCGCCGGGACCCTTGCCGACGATGACGTCGACGCGGAAGTCCTCCATCGCCATGTACAGCATTTCTTCGGCGGGCCGGGACATGCGGTGGATCTCGTCGAGGAAGAGGACCTCGCCCTCCTGGAGGGAGGAGAGGATCGCGGCGAGGTCGCCGGCGTGCTGGATGGCGGGGCCGCTGGTGATGCGGATCGGGGCTTCCATCTCGGCGGCGATGATCATCGAGAGGGTGGTCTTGCCGAGGCCGGGGGCACCGGAGAGCAGCACGTGGTCGGCGGTGGCGCCACGCGCGCGCGCGGCACGCAGCACCAGGTCGAGCTGCTCGCGGACCTTCTCCTGGCCGATGAACTCGCCCAGGTCCTTGGGACGCAGGGCGGCCTCGACGGCCTGGTCCTCGCGGTCGGCGACAGAGCCCACCAGCCGCTCGTCGGCGGTCTCGTCGGTCGTGTCGTCCCAGTTCACTGACGGTTCTCCTAGCGGGCGCGGTTCAGGGTCTGCAGGGCCGCCTTCAGCAACTGGCCCACCTGCGGCGTGCCCCCGGCGGCCTCGGCCTGCGGTGCTACGGCGGCCACGGCCTCGTCGGCCTCGCGGGTGGCGTACCCGAGGCCGATGAGGGCCGCGTGCAGCTGATCGCGCCAGCCGCTGGTGACGGGGGCACCGATCGCCGGGGCGGACCCCACCGGTGCGCCGAGCCGGTCCTTGAACTCCAGCAGCAGCTTCTGCGCGCCCTTCTTGCCGATGCCCGGAACGGCCATGAGCGCCTTCTCGTCCCCGGCGGCCACCGCTCGGCGCAGCGCGTCCGGGGTGTGCACGGCGAGCATCGCCTGTGCGAGCCGGGGGCCGACACCGGTCGCGGTCTGGAGCAGCTCGAAGATCTGGCGTTCGTCGTCGTCCACGAAGCCGTACAGGGTGAGCGAGTCCTCGCGGACGACGAGGGAGGTGGCGAGCTTGGCCGGCTTGCCGAGGCGGAGCGTGGACAGGGTGTTCGGCGTGCACTGGATGGCCATGCCGACACCGCCGACCTCGACCACCGCGGCGTCGGGAGCGAGTGCGGCGACCGCGCCGCTGACGAAGGCGATCATGCGGTACGGCCTTTCGGAGCCTGCGGGGTTCTCGGTGCTTGCGAGGTTTTCAGCGTGCCGGCCGCGTGCTGGGCGACGGCCTGCTGGAGGCGGTTCTGGGCGACCGCCTGTTGGAGCCGGTTCTGCGCGGGGCCCCGCCAGATGTGGCAGATGGCGAGGGCGAGGGCGTCTGCGGCGTCGGCGGGCTTGGGGGGCGCGTCGAGCCGGAGCAGCCTGGTGACCATGGCGCCGACCTGGGCCTTGTCGGCCCGTCCGCTACCGGTGACGGCGGCCTTGACCTCGCTGGGGGTGTGCAGGGCGACCGGGATGCCGCGGCGGGCCGCACAGAGCATCGCCACGGCACTGGCCTGGGCGGTGCCCATCACCGTGCGCACGTTGTGCTGGCTGAACACCCGCTCCACGGCGACGAATTCGGGCCGGTGCTCGTCCAGCCACGCCTCGATGCCCTGCTCGATGGCGACGAGGCGCATGCCCAACTCGGCGTCCGCCGGGGTCCGTACGACACCGACGCCGACCATGGTGAGCGGCCGGCCCGCGACGCCTTCGACGACACCGACACCGCATCGGGTCAGACCGGGGTCCACCCCAAGTACGCGCACGCCACCCTCCCTTCGATCACCTGTTTGTGCAGGCTATCGGGTCCCACCGACAAAGCGACGGGCCGACGGGTGTGTCCCGTCGGCCCGTTGAGCCGCTTGGTCGGCCTCAGCTCGCGGCAGCGCTACGCGTCGACCTTCTCCATGACCTCGTCGCTGACGTCGAAGTTGGCGAAGACGTTCTGCACGTCGTCGCTGTCCTCCAGGGCGTCGATCAGCTTGAAGATCTTGCGGGCGCCGTCCTCGTCGAGCTCGACCTGCATGGTCGGGACGAAGTTGGCGTCGGCGGAGTCGTAGTCGATGCCGGCGTCCTGGAGGGCGGTGCGGACCGCGACCAGGTCGGTGGCCTCGGAAATGACCTCGAAGGCCTCGCCGAGGTCGTTGACCTCCTCGGCGCCCGCGTCGAGCACGGCACCCAGGACGTCGTCCTCGCCCAGCTCACCCTTGGGGACGACGACGACACCCTTGCGGTTGAAGAGGTACGAGACGGAGCCGGGGTCTGCCATGTTCCCGCCGTTGCGGGTCATGGCAACGCGGACGTCCGAGGCGGCGCGGTTGCGGTTGTCGGTGAGGCACTCGATGAGGACCGCGACACCGTTCGGGCCGTAGCCCTCGTACATGATCGTCTCGTAGTCGGCGCCACCGGCTTCGAGACCGGCGCCGCGCTTGACCGCGGAGTCGATGTTCTTGTTCGGGACAGAGCTCTTCTTGGCCTTCTGGATGGCGTCGAACAGCGTCGGGTTGCCGGACACATCGGCGCCACCGGTGCGGGCCGCGACCTCGATGTTCTTGATCATCTTCGCGAAGAGCTTGCCGCGCTTGGCGTCGATCACGGCCTTCTTGTGCTTCGTCGTAGCCCATTTAGAGTGGCCGGACATCTGCCTGTCTCCTTCGCGTAACCCAACTCTTTACGAACCCCAGAGATCCTACTAGGACCCCGGAGCCAGGTTCGCGCGCACCATGTCGACGAACAGGGAGTGCACGCGGTGGTCGCCGGTCAGCTCCGGGTGGAACGACGTGGCGAGCGCGTTGCCCTGGCGGACCGCGACGATGTGACCCTCGTGTTCGGCGAGGACCTCGGTCTCGGCACCGACGGACTCGACCCAGGGGGCGCGGATGAAGACGCCCTCCACAGGATCGCCCTCAACGCCCTGGACGTCGACAGCTGCTTCGAAGGACTCGTTCTGACGTCCGAAGGCGTTGCGGCGCACGATCATGTCGATGCCGCCGATCGTCTCCTGGCCCGAGCGCGGGTCGAGGATCTTGTCGGCGAGCATGATCAGGCCGGCGCAGGTGCCGTAGACAGGCATTCCGGCACGCACGCGTGCGCGAAGGGGGTCCATCACTCCGAAGAGGACGGCCAGCTTGGAGATGGTGGTCGACTCACCCCCGGGGATGACGAGACCGTCCACCTCGGCGAGTTCCTCGGGGCGCCTGACCTGCCTGGCCACGGCGTCGGCCGCGGCCAGGGCGATGAGGTGCTCCCGTACGTCGCCCTGGAGGGCCAGGACGCCGATGACAGGTGCTTCGGTCATGGGTGGTTACCAGCCGCGGTTGGCGTAGCGCTCGGTCTCGGGGAGGGTGTCGCAGTTGATGCCGACCATGGCCTCGCCGAGGTTGCGGGACGCGTCCGCGATGATCTTCGGGTCGTCGTAGAAGGTGGTCGCCTTCACGATGGCGGCGGCGCGCTTGGCCGGGTCGCCGGACTTGAAGATGCCGGAGCCGACGAAGACGCCCTCGGCGCCGAGCTGGCGCATCAGCGCGGCGTCGGCGGGGGTGGCGACGCCACCGGCGGAGAACAGCACGACCGGGAGCTTGCCGAGCTCGGCGACCTCGCGCACGATCTCGTACGGGGCGCGCAGCTCCTTGGCGGCGGCGTACAGCTCGTTGTTGTCGAAGCCGCGCAGCTTGGCGATCTCGTTCTTGATCTGGCGCAGGTGGCGGACCGCCTCGACGACGTTGCCGGTGCCGGCCTCGCCCTTGGAGCGGATCATCGCGGCGCCCTCGGCGATACGGCGCAGGGCCTCGCCCAGGTTGGTGGCACCGCAGACGAAGGGGGTCGTGAAGGCCCACTTGTCGGAGTGGTTGACCTCGTCGGCCGGGGTGAGGACCTCGGACTCGTCGATGTAGTCGACGCCGAGGGACTGCAGGACCTGGGCCTCGACGAAGTGGCCGATACGGGACTTGGCCATGACCGGGATGGAGACCGCCTCGATGATCTCCTCGATCATCGTCGGGTCGGACATCCGGGCCACGCCACCGTCCTTGCGGATGTCGGCGGGGACCCGCTCCAGGGCCATGACGGCCACGGCGCCGGCGTCCTCGGCGATCTTCGCCTGCTCGGCGTTGACCACGTCCATGATCACACCGCCCTTGAGCTGCTCGGCCATCCCGCGCTTCACGCGCGCGGTGCCGGTCTCGGGAGTCTGGGCGGAGCTGGGGGTGCTGGACACGGGGTGACCTCACTCGGTGAAAGAGGGTTTCTGCAGTACCGAGGAAACGTGAGAGATGCAGGCCACAGCAAGGGCCAATGAACAGCCGGTGGATCGTTTCCGAACCGCTGTGCCCCGGGACGACCGCTACGCGGCCCGGTCGACCAGCGCCGCCGGTGGCTCGTCGTCCATCTCGAAGGCCATCGGGAAGGGCGCGTGTCCGGCCAGCCGGAACCAGCGGACCTTGCGGTGCCGGCGCAGGGCGCGGGCGGCGCGGACGGCGTCGTTGTGGAAGCGCCGGGCCATGGGCACCCGCCGTACGGCCTCGGTGAGTTCGCGGGCCGCCTCCTCTCCCCCGGGTGCCTCGCGGACGCCCTCCACCTGCGGGACCTCGGCGAAGACGGCGCGCAGGGCCTGGCTCAACTCGCTCTCGGCGACCTCCCGTTGCTCCTCCTCGGCCTGCCGCGCGGCGTGCGCGGCCTCGTAGAGGACGATCGATGCGGCCGGGTCGAGGACGCCGGAGGTGGCCAGTTCCTGGGTCACCGAGGCGCGGCGCAGCAGCTGGGCGTCGAGTGCCGCGCGGGCCGCGTCGATCCGGGCGTGCAGCCGGTCGAGCCGCCCCGCGGTCCAGCTCAGGTACAGGCCGGTCGCCACGAGGGCGACGAGGATCCAGATCAGGGTTGCGGTCACGGGCGGCAAGGCTACCGGGCCGTTCCACTGGGGTTGGCCGGGCATCGTGCGGGGCGTTCCACTGAGGTCGACCGGGGTGTCGTGCGGGGCGTTGGTGTGGCCGTTGTGGGGGCTACCGCCCCCACGCCCCCGCTTCGGCCTTCGGCCTCGTCCTCAGACGCCGGACGGGCTGAGTGTGTCCGGCCTCGGCTGGGAAGGGCCGCCCAACACATCCCCGCCATCCACCCCACCCCCTCAGTCCCGCGCCAACCCGAACCTCGCCCGCAACCCCGTCCGTTCGTCCGTCGCCACCGCCGCCGCGCCCGCCGTCACCGTCTCGTACACGGACAGGATGTCGGCCCCGACCGTCGACCAGTCGAACCGCCGCACATGGGCGCTCCCGCTCCGCCGCAGCTCCGCCAGCCGCTTGGGATCCCCCAGGAGCCGTACGGCGGCCTCGGCGAGCGCGTCCGCGTCCTCGTTGGCGAACAGTTCGCCGGCCACGCCCTGGGCGAGGACCTGGGCGAAGGCGGGCAGGTCGGAGGCGAGCACCGGGGCGCCCGCCGACATGGCCTCGACGAGGATGATGCCGAAGCTCTCGCCGCCGGTGTTGGGGGCGATGTACAGGTCGATGCTGCGCAGGAAGCGGGCCTTGTCCTCGTCACTGACCATGCCGAGGAACTCGACGCGCGAGCGCAGTTCCCTGGGCAGCGTCTCGACGGCCTCCTCCTCGTCACCGCGACCGGCGACCAGGAGCCGGGCGTTCGGATGCTCGGCGAGGATCTTCGGCAGGGCGCCCATCAGCACCGGGAGGCCCTTGCGGGGCTCGTCGATGCGCCCTATGAAGCCGATGGTCTCTCCCTGCCACTCGGGCTTGGGCTCGGCGCGGGCGAAGAAGTCGACGTCGACGCCGTTCGGGATGACGACCGCGTCGCCGCCGAGGTGTTCGACGAGCGTGCGGCGGGCGTACTCGCTCACGGCGATCCGCGCGCTGATCTTCTCCAGCGCGGCCTGGAGGATCGCGTACGCGGCGATCATCGCCCGGGAGCGCGGGTTCGAGGTGTGGAAGGTGGCGACGATCGGGCCCTGCGCGGCCCAGCAGGCCAGCAGGCCGAGGGACGGCGAGGTCGGTTCGTGGATGTGGATGACGTCGAACTCGCCGTCGTGCAGCCAGCGTCGGACCCGGGCGGCCGACAGGAAGCCGAAGTTCAGCCGGGCCACCGAGCCGTTGTACGGCACCGGGACCGCGCGGCCGGCCGAGACGACGTACGGCGGCAGCGGGGTGTCGTCGTCGGCCGGAGCCAGGACGGACACCTCGTGGCCGAGCCGGATGAAGTACTCGGCGAGGTCTCTGATGTGGAACTGGACGCCGCCCGGCACGTCCCAGGAGTAGGGGCAGACGATGCCGATCCTCACGAGGGCCCCTTGCTGGGATCGAGATCCGCGAGCCACAAGCGCTGCAGCATGTGCCAGTCCTCCGGGTGGTCGGCGATGCCGGTGGCGAAGGCGTCTGCCAGCGCCTGTGCCATGACAGACGTCTTCTCGGCCCGGTCACCTGACTCGGGCACCTCGACCGGCGGATGGATCCGGCCCCGCATGACCGGCGAGTCGTCGTACCAGAGCGTCACCGGAAGCAGCAGCGCGCCCGTCTGCTGGGCGAGGAGGGCCGGTCCGGCGGGGATCCGGGTGGCCTCGCCGAAGAACTTGACCTCGACCCCGGAGGCGGACAGGTCGCGCTCGGCGACCAGGCAGACCAGGCCGCCGTCCCGCAGTCGCCGGGCGAGCGTGCCGAAGGCGGTGCCGCCGCTGTGCGGCAGGACCTCCATGCCGAGGCCCTCGCGGTAGGCGACGAACCGGTCGTAGAGCGTCTCCGGCTTGAGGCGTTCGGCCACCGTGGTGAACGGGGTCTCCAGCTTGGTGGTGACCCAGGCGCCGGCGAGGTCCCAGTTGGCCATGTGGGGCAGCGCGAGGATGACACCGCGGTCGGAGGCGATGCCGTCGATCAGGTGGTGCACGTCCTTGCAGTCGAAGCCCTCCCGGATCCGCTCGGCGCTCCAGGCGGGGAGCCGGAAGGACTCCATCCAGTAGCGCAGATACGACCGCATGCCCGCGCGCGAGAGCTCGGCGAGCCGCTCGGGGCTCGCGTCGGGCACCACGCGCGCGTAGTTGCTCTCCAGCCGCCGTACGCCCTTGCCGCGCCGCTTCCAGGCGAGGTCGGCGACGGTGCGGCCGAGCCGGACGGCGACCGGCTCGGGGAGCTTCTTGACGGCGCCCCAGCCGAGGCCGTAGAGCGCGTCCGCCAGCCGCTCCCGGGCACCGCTCACGGAGTCGCCCCACTGCTGTGCGCGGCGGACTCCTCGGCTGCGGTGGCGTCGGCCTCCGCGGCCTCCCGGCGGACCGTGACGACCCGCTGGATCAGCGTGACCAGGCTGCCCACGGCGACGATCCACAGGGCGACGGGCAGCAGCCACTGGATGCCCGGTACGCCGAACTTGTGCAGTCCGGCGAGACCGCACGCGACCAGCGAGATCACGAGCCGCTCGGCCCGCTCGACCAGACCGTTGACGGCGACCGGCAGGCCGATCGACTCGCCGCGCGCCTTGGTGTACGACACCACCTGGCCGCTGGCCAGGCAGAAGATCGAGACGGCGCACAGGGCGATGTTGTCGCCGCCGCCCGCGTACCAGAGGGCCAGGCCGCCGAAGACCGCGCTGTCGGCCACCCGGTCGAGCGTGGAGTCCAGGAAGGCGCCCCAGCGGCTGGAGCGGCCCAGCTGGCGGGCCATGTTGCCGTCGACGAGGTCGGAGAACACGAACAGCGTGATCACGACCGTGCCCCAGAAGAACTCGCCCATGGGGTAGAAGACCAGCGCGCCCGCGACCACTCCGGCGGTACCGAGGAGGGTGACCGTGTCGGGGCTGACGCCCCGGCGGATCAGAAACGCGGCGAACGGCGTGAGGACACGCGTGAAGAATGCACGCGCGTACTTGTTCAGCATGGCCTTCCCGAGGGTCGGTGTCGCCGCGCGGCCCCTGCTGGCCACCGGCTGGCCCATCGTAGCCACGCGCGCGCGTGGGCGACGGCCGGGCACCCGCGTGCCCATGTTTTGAATGGCTGCAGCACGACGCGATGCCATCGGTGTCACGGTCGGATCGCGTCCGCTGTATGGACGCACCGTGACGGGAGTGGAAAGCTCGAAGCACCGCGGGCGTCATCGGAGCCGCCACCGCACGCGGCTGCGTGTGTCCGCGCCCACAGTGACCTCACCGTGTACGGGAGGCAAGGCCATGGGCGACAAGGCGAACGCACACTCCGGAGCCGCCGGCAGGGCTACAGCGGCCGACCACCCCGCGTCCGTACGGAATGTGGTGCTGGTCGGCCACTCCGGATCGGGAAAGACGACTCTGGTGGAGGCCCTCGCGCTGACCGCGGGGGCGGTGAACCGGGCGGGCCGCGTGGAGGACGGCGGCACCGTCTCCGACTACGACGAGATCGAGCACCGGCAGCAGCGTTCGGTGCAGCTCTCCCTGGTGCCCGTCGACTGGGACGGGTACAAGGTCAATCTTCTCGACACCCCCGGGTACGCCGATTTCGTCGGCGAGTTGAGGGCCGGTCTGCGAGCGGCGGACGCGGCCCTCTTCGTCGTCTCGGCCTCCGACGGCGTGGACGGCTCGACCCGCATGGTGTGGGAGGAGTGCGCGGCGGTCGGCATGCCGCGCGCCATCGTCATCACGCATCTGGAGTCCGCGCGCGCGGACTTCGAGGGGATGACCCGCACCTGCGCCGAGGCCTTCGGCGCGGACGACCCCGACGCCGTACTCCCGCTGTACCTGCCGCTGCGCGGTCCGCAGGGGCCGGACGGGCACGCGCCCGTGACCGGTCTGGTCGGGCTGCTGTCGCAGAAGCTGTTCGACTACGCGTCCGGGGAGCGCAAGGAGTCCGAGCCCGGGCCCGACCAGTTGCCGCGGATCGAGGAGGCCCGCAACCGGCTCATCGAGGGGATCATCGCGGAGAGCGAGGACGAGACCCTCATGGACCGCTATCTGGGCGGCGAGGAGATCGACGTCAAGACGCTGATCGGCGACCTGGAACGGGCCGTGGCACGCGGGGTCTTCTTCCCCGTGCTGGCCGCCGCGCCCGCCGCCGAGGGCGCCCGGCAGGGCCTCGGCACCGTAGAGCTCCTGGAGCTGATCACAGGCGGTTTCCCGACCCCGCTGGAGCGCGCGGCGCCCGGGGTCACCACGGTCGACGGCAGGGCGCGGGAGCTCAAGCCGTGCGACCCGAACGGGCCGCTGGTCGCCGAGGTCGTGAAGACCGCCTCCGACCCGTACGTCGGCCGGGTCTCCCTGGTCCGCGTGTTCTCCGGGACGCTACGGCCCGACGCGACCGTCCATGTCTCCGGGCACGGACTCGCCGACCGCGGGCACGAGGACCACGACGTCGACGAACGCGTCGGCGCCCTGTCCGCGCCGTTCGGCAAACAGCAGCGGCCCCTCACGCACTGCATCGCGGGCGACCTCGCGTGCGTGGCGAAGCTGGGCCGCGCGGAGACCGGGGACACGCTTTCGGCCAAGGACGACCCGCTGCTCATGGAGCCGTGGGAGATGCCGGACCCGTTGCTGCCGCTCGCCATCCAGGCGCACAGCAAGGCGGACGAGGACAAGCTCTCGCAGGGCCTGAGCAGGCTCGTCGCCGAGGACCCGACCATGCGCCTGGAGCAGAACCAGGACACCCACCAGGTCGTCCTGTGGTGCCTCGGCGAGGCCCACGCGGACGTCGCCCTGGAACGGCTGCGCAACCGCTACGGCGTCCAGGTCGACCTCGTACCGCACAAGGTCTCCCTACGGGAGACGTTCGCCGCCAAGGCGCAGGGGCGCGGCCGGCACGTCAAACAGTCCGGCGGACACGGGCAGTTCGCGATCTGCGAGATCGAGGTCGAACCGCTGCCGGGCGGCACGGGCATCGAGTTCGTGGACAAGGTCATCGGCGGCGCGGTGCCGCGGCAGTTCATCCCGTCGGTGGAGAAGGGCGTAAGGGCCCAGGCCGCCAGGGGAGTTGCGGCCGGCCATCCCCTTCTCGACGTACGGATCACGCTCCTGGACGGCAAGGCGCACTCGGTGGACTCCTCGGACGCCGCGTTCCAGACGGCCGGCGCGCTGGCCCTGCGGGAGGCCGCGGTCGACGCGAGGATCCACCTCCTGGAACCGGTGGCCGAGGTGACCGTACTGGTCGGCGACGACTACGTGGGCGCGGTGATGAGCGACCTGTCCGGCCGGCGCGGCCGAGTGCTCGGCACCGAGCAGACGACCGGCGGGCGCACACTGATCCGCGCGGAGGTACCGGAGATCGAGATCGGCCGCTACGCCGTCGACCTCCGCTCCCTCTCGCACGGCACGGCACGCTTCAACCGCGCCTACGCCCGCCACGAGCCGATGCCTCCGCAGATCGCCGAACGGATCCGCGAAGAGACGGGCGACGCCTAGCAGTTGATGCCGAGTGGCTCACTTGTGGCGTGCGACGACCCACAAGTGGACTAAATGGAACGCTCTGTTCCGGGTTGGCGGCGCGAGTGAGCCGTAGGGGCGCGCCGGTGTCGAGAGGTCGAGCGCGCGGAGGGCTGAGCACGGTCGGGCACTCGACACCGGCTGAGAGCGCCCCGGAGGCGAACGAGCAAAAAAGAGGGGCTTCGGCTGTCCGCCGACGGATGTCAGTGATGGCCGATACGCTGATGACCTGATCAACAGGTGTGCGGAGCACGGAAGTCGGGAAAGCCGCAGAAGCGGGAGCAGCGGCGATCGGGGGCGGGAATGACCTTTGACAGCGGTTACGCGGACATCTTCGGACCACAGGTGCCGCGTACCGGCGACGAGGGGCAGACGGCGACCTTCGCGCTGGCCTCGGCGGCCTACCGGGACAACCCGGTCGCCGACATCAAGAAGGCCGACAACGAATGGCACCAGACGACGGTCAATCCCGGTCTCTGGACGACGCTCTTCCGCCCCAACCTCGGCGAGGCGTTCTCCGGGGCCGTGGTGGCCCGCATGCTCGGCCCCGGACGCAAGCCGCTCATCCAGTCGTTCGGCACCGAACCGCAGGCCGTCGTCGAGCACGCCCTGGCGGCGAACAACATCCGCCGGGCCCGTGACAACAGGCTGTCCGCGATCATGGCGCTGTGCGGCCTGCTCTTCCTGCCCGGGCTCATCGTCTGGCTGCTGGTCTTCCAGCTCCGCAGCATGATCGACAAAGGCACCAAGAACAACAAGCGGGCCGGCGCCCTCGCCACGACCCTGCTCGTGGCCGTGGGCGCCGTCGCCGTGATCTTCCTCATCAAGATGCCGTTCACGGGCTTCTGGGCCTGGTACGCACGCGCGTGCGTCGTCCTCCCCGTGGTCGGCTGGCTGTGGGCCAAGCAGGTCTGCGAGAACACCGCGAAGGATCTGCGCGGGCGCTGGGACAGCCTGCTGTCGGGCAGCAGCGTCGGCGCCAAGGTCCCCGAGGCGGTGCCGACCAGTCCCGGTGAGACCCAGGCCGAGCAGCTCCGCCAGTCCCTGGCCAAGCTCAGCGCCGAGCAGCAGTCCAACTCCGTCTTCTACGCCGGCCCCAAGGGCATCCTCGGCATGGGCACCCGCTGGGGCAGCTGGCAGCTCGCCGAGGACCTGATCGCGCGCGACGCCGACCGCGAGATCCACCCCTTCCGCAGCTGGGACGTCATCCGCAACATCCACGACGACCTGCGCATGCTGGAGCGGAACACGATCAACACCGGCGGCTTCCCCAAGGCGTCCATACGCCACTGGGTCGTCACGCCGATCGGCGAGGGCGCCAAGGCCGTGTCCCGGCCCGAGGGCACGGACGTCGACGCGTACCAGGTCAAGTCGCACGCGATACAGGACATTTGCAACAAGCAGCAGTTCGGCGCCGGCGACCGGCACTACCTGGGCGTCCAATGGACGCTCTGGGAGGGGCAGTTGGTCATCACCATGATGATCACGGTCACCGTGCTGCACAAGACGCTGCGCATCGAGATCACCGGGCACGCCCTGGGTCCCGTGAACTCACTGTTCACCGGCAAGTCCGAGGCCCCCTCGAAGGACGTCCAGAAGACCCTCAAGCCGTGGGAGACCCGCAAGGTCAAGCTCCCGCTCGTCCCCGCCGACGAGGTGGTACGCCTCGCGGTCCGCGCCCCGATCACCTGGTACCCGCCGCTGCTGAACTGGCTCGGCGGTTCCATAACCCTGCCCGAGCCGTTCGGCCTGCGGCACGCCTGGGCCGACCAGCCCTGGCGCCACCGCTTCATGGCGGACGACGCGCTGCGCGCCGCGACACCGGTCCTGCGCGTGGTCCACGCCGCCGCGATCCGCGTCCTGGACGAGAACGGCGTGGACACGGAGAAGTTCAGCAGCCGATCGTCGGCCCTCAGCGGAGGCGTGCAGGACGTGTCACCGAAGAAGGCGGACCTCTACGACGCGTAGGCCCCCGGCGGTTGAGCGGGTCGCGTGCGGGTCAGTCGGGGCCGGCCTCTGGGGCTGCGCCCCCAGACCCCCATCGGCCTGAACGGCCTCGTCCTCAAACGCCGGACGGGCTGGATGATGCCGGCCACGCATCGGCGAGCATCTTCCGCGTGTCCGCGAGCAGTTGGGGCAGCACCTTCGTGTGGCCGACCACCGGCATGAAGTTCGTGTCGCCGCCCCAGCGCGGGACGACGTGCTGATGCAGGTGGGCGGCGATACCCGCGCCCGCCACACTCCCCTGGTTCATGCCGATGTTGAACCCGTGGGCGCCTGACGCGGTGCGCAGGGCGGTCATCGCCTGCTTGGTGAGAGCCGCGAGTTCCACGGTCTCCGCGTCCGTCAGGTCGGTGTAGTCCGCGACGTGACGGTAGGGCACGACCATCAGATGGCCGCCGTTGTACGGGTACAGATTAAGCACCCCGTACACCAGCTCACCGCGCCTGACGATCAGCCCGTCCTCGTCCGATTTCGCCGGAATCGAGCAGAAGGGGCAACCGTCGTCGGCACCGGGGCCGGTCGGCTTGTTCTCGCCCTGGATGTAGGCCATCCGGTGGGGCGTCCAGAGGCGCTGGAACGCATCCGGCGTGCCCACTCCGATCTGCTGCTCCGGCTCACTCGTCATGCAAGGAAGCATATGGCTTCGCCCGTTCGCGGCGTGTCGCCGGGGTTGCGCGAAACCCCGCCCGCGCCAAGCTGGGCCGATGGACGACGACAGCCGCAAGGCCCGCTGGGAGCAGCACACGGAGGTCCCCCTCGCCGTAGCGTCCCTGGTCTTCCTCGCCGCGTACGCCGTGCGCATCCTGGCCCACGGCCTGCCGGACACCTGGCAGGACCTCTGCCTCGCCGTGCTGTTCGCCGCCTGGGCGCTCTTCGCCGTCGACTACGCGGTCCGCTGGCGACTGAGCCGCCAGCGGCTGCGCTTCGTCCGCACGCACTGGCTGGACACCCTGGTCCTACTCCTGCCCCTGCTGCGACCGCTGCGGGTCGTCCGGGTGTACGAGGCCGTCCAGCGACGGCACGGACAGCCCCGGCTCGCGCTGCACGCGCGCGTGATCGTCTACGCCGGACTGTCCACCGTCCTGCTCGGCTTCGCGGGCGCCCTCTCCGTCTACCACGAGGAACACACGGCCCCGGGCGCGACGATGAGGACCTTCGGCGACGCCGTGTGGTGGACCTGCGCGACCTTCGCGACCGTCGGCTACGGCGACGTGGCCCCCGTCACCCCGCTCGGCCGGCTGATCGCCGTAGGCATGATGGCCATCGGCCTCGCCCTGCTCGGCGCGGTCACCGGAACCTTCGCCTCCTGGCTGCTCCAGGTCTTCACGAGGGAGGACGACGAGAGGCCCCCGGGGAGCTGAACTCCCCAAGGGCCTCCGCAGGAAAGGTCGGTCAGACCTGCGCCCGCTCCGCCACGACCTGCTCGATCTTCGCGATGGCCGCGTCGAACGCGATGCCGTTCTCCTGCGAGCCGTCGCGGTAACGGAAGGACACCGTGCCGCCGTTCATGTCCTCGTCGCCGACGATGACCATGAAGGGCACCTTCTGCTTCTGCGCGTTGCGGATCTTCTTCTGCATCCGGTCCGAGGAGGAGTCGACCTCGACGCGCAGCCCCTTCTTCTTCGCCGCTACGGCGAACTTCTCCAGGTACTCCACGTGCCCGTCCCCGATCGGGATACCGACCGCCTGCACGGGCGCCAGCCACGCCGGGAACGCACCCGCGTAGTGCTCAAGGAGCACCGCGAAGAACCGCTCGATGGACCCGAACAGCGCCCGGTGGATCATGACCGGCCGCTGCTTGGAACCGTCCGGCCCGGTGTACTCCAGGTCGAACCGCTCCGGCAGGTTGAAGTCCAGCTGGACGGTGGACATCTGCCAGGTCCGGCCGATCGCGTCCTTCGTCTGGACGGAGATCTTCGGACCGTAGAACGCGGCGCCACCCGGGTCGGGAACGAGCGGCAGCCCCTGCTTCTCGGCGACCTGTCGCAGCGTCTCGGTGGCCTCTTCCCAGACCTCGTCCGAGCCGACGAACTTCTCCGGGTCCTTGGTGGACAGCTCCAGGTAGAAGTCGTTCAGGCCGTAGTCCCGCAGCAGGTTGAGGACGAAGGTGAGCGTCTTGTCCAGCTCGTCGGCCATCTGCTCGCGCGTGCAGTAGATGTGCGCGTCGTCCTGCGTGAAGCCGCGCGCGCGGGTCAGACCGTGCACGACGCCCGACTTCTCGTACCGGTACACGGTCCCGAACTCGAAGAGCCGCAGCGGCAGTTCACGGTAGGAGCGGCCGCGCGCGTCGAAGATCAGGTTGTGCATCGGGCAGTTCATGGGCTTGAGGTAGTAGTCCACGCCCTCGTCGAGCTGCATGGGCGGGTACATGCCGTCGGCGTACCAGTCCAGGTGCCCGGACGTCTCGAAGAGCTTCCCCTTCGTCGCGTGCGGGGTGTAGACGAACTCGTAGCCCTCCTCCTCGTGACGGCGCCGCGAGTAGTCCTCCATGACCCGGCGGACGACACCGCCCTTGGGGTGGAAGACGGCCAGGCCCGAGCCGATCTGCTCCGGGATGGAGAAGAGGTCCAGCTCGCTGCCCAGCTTGCGGTGGTCGCGCTTCTCGGCCTCGATCAGGAAGTCGAGGTGCGCCTTCAGCTCCTCCTTGGAGGGCCAGGCGGTGCCGTAGATGCGCTGGAGCATGGGGTTCTTCTCGCTGCCGCGCCAGTAGGCGGCCGCGTTGCGCATCAGCTTGAACGCCGGGATGTTGCGCGTGGTCGGCAGGTGCGGACCGCGGCAGAGGTCCTTCCAGCACAGGTCGCCGGTCTTGGCGTCGAGGTTGTCGTAGATCGTCAGCTCGCCGCCGCCGACCTCGACGTCCGCGCCGTCGTCGGTCGAGGCGGAGCCCTTGATGCCGATCAGTTCGAGCTTGTACGGCTCGTTCGCCAGCTCCTCGCGCGCGTCCTCGTCGGTGACCACGCGGCGGGAGAAGCGCTGCCCGCGCTTCTGGATCTCCTGCATCTTCTTCTCGATGGCCTTGAGATCCTCGGGCGTGAACGGCCGCTCGACGTCGAAGTCGTAGTAGAAGCCGTCCTTGACCGGCGGGCCGATGCCCAGCTTGGCCTCGGGGAACAGCTCCTGTACGGCCTGCGCCATGACGTGCGCGGTGGAGTGGCGCAGGATGTTCAGGCCGTCGGTGGAGGAGATCTCGACGGGCTCGACCGCGTCGCCCTCGGCGACGACGTACGCCAGGTCCTTGAGCTCCCCGGCCACGCGGGCGGCGATGATCGAGCGCTCGCCGGCGAAGAGCTCGGCGGCTGTCGTGCCCGTCGTCACCGTGCGCTCTTCCCGCTCGGAATCGCGTTGGATGATCACACGGACGTCTGACACCGGTCTCTCCTGACTGCAGGGTGGATGCGGCGCCATACCGTGAGCGCGCGCAATAGGGGATCGTACCGACCCTAAGGGGCCCACCGCGAAACGGTTGCCACCAGCCCCCGGCCCCTCTCCCCCGCGCTCCCTCAGTCCTCCCCGCTGCACGCCTCCTCGAAGAAGGCAGTGCCCTCCCCGTGCCCCTGGATCGACTTCATCAGCCGGTCCCGCTCCGCCTCGTCCACCTGCACGGGTACGACCCCGGAGGCGCCGGTGAGCCGACGGAAGCCGCCCCGGCTCTCCAGCCGGCCGTGCACCCGCACCGGGAGTCCGACGAGATGGGCGTGCCCGGCTATCCGGTACGACTCCTCGTCCAGGGTCATGCGAACGTGCCCGACCTCGGCGCCGGCGATCACCTGCATCCGTACAGTGCCCTCGCCGCGCGGCCCCGACCTGCGCATCCGCACCACCGAGCCGGTGATGCGCACGGGCATGGCCGGTTCCTCGCGCAGGTAGCGGGCCCCGGCCGCGCGCAGCACGGGCAGGTCGCCGGGCGAGAACTCGACGGCCTCGACGGGGGCGGCGCAGCCCTCGGGGACACCCGCGGCGGGCGCCCACTCGACGGCGATCCGGGCGCCCTCGGTGCCACGCACCAGCACGACGACGGCCTCGGTCAACTCACGGCTGACGCCCGCCTCGACGGCCCCGTCGAAGGCGTCCATGCCGCCGGTCGCCCGCTCGTAGTCGATCGCCTCGCGGGTGGCGTACAGGGCCTGGTGGAGGCGTACGGCGAGGGCGCGGCCGGTGTCGACGGGGACGAACGCCGTGAGCTGACGGCCGCCGGGTGCGGAGCCGACGAGGACGTGCTCCAGGGACGCGGCGGCGGGGCGGCGGTGGCGGGCGCCGTAGTAGCCCGCACGCGCGCGTGTGGCGAGTGCGGCGGCGAGCAGCATCTGGCGGGCGGCGGCGCGGAGTTGCTCTTCCACAGTCCAGGGCGCGGCGCCTGCCGGTCCGGTCGGGATGTCGCGCCACCAGCGGATCTCGTCGCTCGGTACGGCGAGGCCGACGAGGACCTCGCGGGCGGAGGGGGTGTTGCTGCGGGCGAGTGCGATGAGCGCCTCGCCGAGGAGGTCGTCGCTGTCGGGGAAGGCCCGGCTCTCGGGGACCAGCAGGCTGGTGCCCGAGCCGCCGGGCCCGGGTGGGGTCCAGCGGCCGTACCGTCCGGCGGCGCCGCCGCGCCGCTGCCAGCCGTGCCGGCGCAGCAGGGCGCCGAGGACGGCGGGGTCGACCTTGTCGGCTTCGGGGGCGCGGTCCCACGACGTGTCGGCCTGGTCGTCGGGATGCGGCCGTACCGCCCGCAGGTGTTCCTCGACCGAACGGTGCCTCATGGCCTGCCTCCCGTCCCGACCCGCGTCATGATCTCGCACAGCGCCCGGTCGTCGAAGATGCGCGAGGTCGGTATGCGCACGGTGGTCCGGGTCCTGCCGGTGATCGCGTGACCGGCGAGGTTGACCCAGTAGCAGCAGTGCCGCAGGTCGAGCCGGTCGTGGCTGGCGCGCAGCCAGTCGTCCTGGGAACGCGGGACGAGCATCACGACCAGGATCTTGTGCACCGAGACCGGTGTGCGGGCGAGCTTGCGCAGATGGTCGTTGTCGAGCGTGAAGGAGAAGGAACGTCCCGGCGGATTCGGCGGGATCTGATAAGTGCACTTGAGCTGCACTTTTATCGTGACCTCGTCGTCCACCGTGTGCCCGGGCGAGCCGTGACTGACGTGCCAGTCGATGCCGTTGTCCGGAAAGGGTTGCGACAGCGAGCAGCCGGCCGCGGCGGCGACGGCGTGCAGATAGCCCACCTGCAAAGTCTCCATGCAGGCGGTGGTGGCGAGCGATCCGCGATGGGGTGCCGTCCGTTCGGGCAGCAGCCCGCCCCGCTCGGGCTGCGCTATCACCATGGCCAACAGCCTTCCAAGTTCAGGTGTATCCCTGTGCCGGGTCGCTGAACTGCAAAGACCCGTACTCCTGTTGTCTCCTTCCGGCGTACGGCGCAAACAGCCCGGGTATCACCAAACAGGCAGAAGACGGTGCGTCAGCTGCCGTGGGTGAACGAGGAGTTGTGTACGTATGACGTGCTGGTACGAGGGCCCGTTGGCCGCGTTCGACACGGAGACCACGGGCGTGGATGTGGAGACCGACCGGATCGTGTCGGCCGCCGTCGTCGTCCAGGACGCCCCCGGTACCCGGCCCCGGGTGACCCGGTGGCTGGTGAACCCGGGGGTGCCGGTGCCCGCCGGGGCGACGGCGATCCATGGACTGACGGATGAGCATCTTCAGCGCAACGGCCGCTGGCCTGCGCCGGTGATGCACGAGATAGCCGACGAGCTGGCCGAACAGGCCGCGATGGGACGCCCGTTGGTGGTCATGAACGCACCGTTCGACCTGACCCTGCTGGACCGCGAACTGCGCCGCCACCGCGCGTGCTCGCTGGACCACTGGTTCGAGTCGACGCCCCTACAGGTCCTGGACCCCCGGGTCCTGGACAAACACCTGGACCGCTACCGCAAGGGCCGCCGCACCCTCACCGACCTGTGCGCGCACTACGGCGTCACGCTGGAGGGCGCACACGACGCGGGCGCGGACGCACTGGCCTCCCTGGAGCTGATCCGAGCCCTGGGCCGCCGCTTCGCGACCCGCCTGGAACGCCTGTCCCCCGCCGAACTGCACACCCTGCAGTCGACTTGGCACGCGGCCCAGGCCCGAGGCCTCCAGGCGTGGTTCGCGCGCAGCGGCACCCCGGAGTCGGTGGACCAGTCGTGGCCACTGCGCCCGGACCTGACGGCGGAGGCCGCATAACCGCACAGGCGTCGCCACCTCGGCGCACAAAAAAGCCGGTCCGCTGCTGCGGACCGGCCTTTCCCGGTGGGCGATACTGGGTTCGAACCAGTGACCTCTTCGGTGTGAACGAAGCGCTCTCCCACTGAGCTAATCGCCCGGGAACGCACCGAACAATACAGGCCCCCGCCGGTTTCCTTCAAACCGCTTCCGTCAAACCGCTTTCAGGTACGCGAGCAGCCCGCGCCGTCCGGCCCGCATCATCAGGGCGTGGTTGAGGCGGAACACCGGCCGCCCGGGTGCCGCGAACCGCCTGAGCGACGGCCGGTTCAGGTCGACCTCCTGGTCGTAGTGGGCGAGCGTGCCGGAACCCTCGGCCGTCAGCGTCCACCGCGCCCAGCCCACCAGATCACCGGTCATCGCGATCTCCAGGACCCCGGCGCCCGGGTCGCGCCGCACTTCGCGCGCGGTGAAGGTCAGGACGTACGGCAGGCTCGCGCGGATGCGGATGACGCCGGTCGTGTCGTCGATCCGGTCGACCTCGCGCACCTGCGGCCACCAGCGGGGATAGTCCTCGGCCCGCTCCAGGACCGGGTACACGGCGGCGGGCGGCGCGGGCAGGGACCACCGGGCGCGGAAGCGGTAATGGGTCCAGTCCATGGCGGGAGTCTGCCCGGTCAGGGGTCCGTCTCCCCGTATCTGAGTATGTTTTGAGTACGTGCGCTCATGTCCTACGGCGTGACGGCCAGCACACTCCGAGACATGACCCACATCCCGCCTCCGGCCGTCGAGTTGCGGATCCTGGACGCCGAGCTGCACCAACTGGACGCCCGCCGCGCGCAGTTGCTGCACCGGCGCGCCTGGCTGCTGACCGTGCTCCAGCCGGCCTGGCCCGCGCCGGTGACGCCGCCGACCGCCGCACCGCCCCGGCGTGAGGCCACCGCACCGAGCGTGCAGAACGTGCTGCTCCTGCTCGGCGCCATCCTGCTCACCCTCGCCGCGATCGCGTTCACGCTGGTCAGTTGGGGGAGCATGGGGATCGCGGGCCGGGCGCTGGTGCTCGGCGCGGTGACCCTGGCGGCGCTCGGCGCGCCCGTCGCGCTGCTGCGGCGGGGTCTGCGTTCCACGGCCGAGTCGCTCGCGGGCCTCGGTCTCGTGCTGACGGTGCTGGACGCCTACGCGCTGCACGAGGTCGCGTTCCCGGACGGGGACGGCGTGACGTTCGCGGCAGCGGCGACGACCCTGCTGGCCGCGCTGTGGGCGGCGTACGGCATCGGTATGGCGGCGCTCCCGAACCCGGTCTCCACGCCCGCCTCACCGGCCCTCCGCCTCCCCCTCCCCGCCGCGCTCGTACTCGCTCAACTCCCCCTGATTCTCTGGGTGATCGCGGCCGGTGGGGGCCTCCACACGATCACGGCCGCGGTGCTGGTGACCGCCGTGATCGACATGGTGACCGCGCTCCGGGTCTCCTCGAAGGCCGTTCGTCTCGTCGCTGTCGGCGGTGCGTTCGGCATGGGCGGCTGGGGTGTGCCGGCGGCCGGGCTGATCTCCTTGTCCGCGGCCGGTCCGGGCGCCGCCGCCCGTGCGACGGCGCTCCTGGTTCTCGCGGCGGCGGGCGTGTTCGCCGCCGCGTGGCTCGTCCCGGGCCCGGGACTGCGGACGGGTGCGGCCACGACGGGCGGCCTGCTCGTGGTCGCGGCGCTCGGTGGCGTGCTGCGCGTTCCGCTGCCCTACGAGTGGGCGGTCCTGGGCTATCTGGCGTGCGGGATCGGCCTGTTGGCGCTCGTCCGGGGCTCGCTGCCCGAGCCGGTGCGCCACGGTCTCGGGTGTGCCTCCGCCGCCGTACAGGGGATCGCTCTGCTGTGGACGCTGCCGGTCGTGGTCACCACCCTGTTCGGCCCGGTCGCGTGGGTGTCCCGCATCTGGTCCGGCGCGCCGGACGACGCGCGTGCCGCGACGGCGGTGGACATCCCGTGGCCGGCGCACGAGGCCACGGCTCCCCTGGTGCTCGTCGCGGTCGCCGCGGTGCTGGCCCTCGCGGTCCGCAGCGCCGCGTGGCGGCCACGGGCCCTGGCCGCCGCGCTGACCCTGGCGTGGGTCACGGCGATGGTCGTCCCGATCGCACTGCAACTGCCGTACTGCATGGGCCTGTTGGTGCAGGGACTGATCGTCGTGGCCCTGCTCTCCCGCGCGCATCGCGTCGCCACAGCCCTCGCCCTGTTCACATCGCTCGACCTCGCCGCCCTCTCGCTGGCCTCCGAACCGGCCACGCTCGCCGTACTCGCCTCGCTGGCCGCCCTGTTGGCGGGTGCGGCCTGGCGCGGGCGTCTCGCGCCGGTCTCCGCCGGCTTCTCCCTGGGGTACGCAACTGCCCTCGCCTGCGCGGTGGGTGCGGCCCTCGACTGGCAGCCTCAGCACACCGCGTTGCTGGTGCTCGCCGTACCGGTGACGGCCGCGTTGCTCGCCGCGCGCCTCGACGATCCGGTCACGACGGTGGTGGTCGAGGTCTCGGGCGCCGTCGCGAGCGTGCTGGCGATCGGCCTCGCGGCCGACGAACTCCCCGTGCTGGCACTGGTGTTGTCCCTGTGCGGAGTGATCGCGGCGGGCACGGCGCTACGGCCCGAGCGCAGGAGCGTCGGCTACGCGGCCGCCGCCCTGTTCGTCCTGGCCGCCTGGGTGCGGCTGTCCGCGTGGGACGTCGGCAGCCCCGAGGCGTACACGGTGGCGGTGACCGTCCCGGCGCTGCTGGTGGGCGCGTTGCGCAGGCGCCGCGAGCCGAGCGTCTCGTCCTGGACGGCGTACGGCCCCGGGCTCGCCGCCACGCTCGCGCCGAGCCTCCTCGCGGCCTGGGCCGACGCGCACTGGACGCGCCCGCTGCTGCTGGGCACGGCCGCGCTGGCCGTCACGCTGATCGGCGCGAGGCACCGTCTCCAGGCACCGCTCGTCCTCGGCGGCGGCACCCTCGTGCTGGACACGCTGCACGAACTCGCCCCGTACATCGCCCAGGTCGTCGGTGCCCTCCCCCGCTGGGCGCCGCCCGCCCTCGCCGGACTCCTGCTGCTCGCACTCGGCGCGACGTACGAGCAGCGGATCCGGGACGCCCGCCGGGTGCGGGACGTTCTGGGCAAGATGAACTAGCCCTGCGCTAGGGCATCTTGTCGCCGAGCAGCGCCAGGTTCTCGATGGCGGCGAGGCCGTACAGCGCGGTGTCGTTCGAGGACACCCACGCGGCCTCGCCGCCCGGGACAAGCGTCACCGGGCCGGTCAGCGGCTCCGTCTTCCACGGGGACGACTCCATGTAGCCGTCGGAACCGTAGAACTTGGTCCACGCCCGCTTGGCGAGCGCCGCGTCGTCGAGTTGTACGGCGGCGTAGGCGTCGAGGCGTGAGTGGCCCTGGAAGAGCAGCAGGGTGCCGAAGTTGGAGCCGTAGCGTGCCGCCTGTTCGGTCTTGGAGGCGTTGAAGTAGCGGCAGTAATCCATGTACACCTCCTTGAACTTGGGCATGTCGACCAGGTAAATCAGCTCCGCGCAGAGCTCGTTGAGGCCGAAGACGGCCGAGAGGTGCGAGACGGAGACCACGGGCGCGGAGGCGACGGCGAACTTCCCGGTGTCGAGGTCGTACAGCCCGCTCCCCTGCACGAAGCCGTTGGGCTGGGCGGCGATCGTCTCCATGGTCGACAGGACACGCGCCTTGGCCTTCTCCCACTTGGGACCCCTGCGCTCCCACTCGGTGAGCCACGCCGACACCAACCCGCTCCAGTCCGTGCCGAATCCGATCGACAGGGCGTGCCGGTCGGGTGTGTACGGCTCGGTGCGGATCTTGCGGATGGGGTCGAGGACGAGGAAGGTCTCGTCGGAGTCGACGTTGGCGGCCATGAGGTCGCCGACGCGTTCGTCGGCGGTGAGGAAGTAGTAGTAGCGCCGGTAGGTGGTGTTGGCGATGCGCTGCTGCTTTGCGCTGTCGGCGTAGTGCTGGATGCCGTGCCGGGTGCCCAGGCCGGCCCATTCGCCGAGGTGGTAGACGTCGACCTCGCCGGTGTGCCGGGTGAGCGCCTCGGCGAAGCGGAAGATGTCCGAGCGGCCCGAGCGGATGTACGCGAACCAGAGCCAGATGTCGGGCGACAGCTCGGAGTTGTCCCAGGCGTAGCCGCCGACGTCGTACCGCCATTGGTGGCGCACGGTGTCGTAGGAGTGCATGAAGTCGCCGTAGTCCCAGAAGCCGTACCAACGGCGTTGCGCCACCTGGTCCTTGTAGTAGGTGAAGAGGAAGTCGAGGTGGTCCTCGATCTTCGCCTTGGCGGTGGTGGAGCGGTCGGGTTCGGAGTAGAGACCGGGGCCGAAGACCTTGCACTTGACGAGTTGGCTTGGCGGGGCGGCGAGTTGGGGCAACACCCTTACCGCTTCGACCTGTTGGGCGAGGGTCTCGGGTGTCGTGGTGAACTCGTTGGCCCAGAAGAGGAGTTCGGAGGTGCGGGCGATTCCGTGCGGGGTGCCGAACTCGGGTTCGTAGTCCTCGTAGGTGATTTCAAGGCCTTGGAGCTGCTTGGCGTACGTGTCCTGGCCCATACCGTCGTGATAGAAGCGCAGGTCCATCGGCTGGGCCTCGGGCGACCAGAGCCAGAGGGTGACCTCGGCCGCGTCGGTGTGGGCGTCGCGGATGTCGAGTTGCGCGGGGAACTTCTCCCAGAAGTCCCGCAGCCCGAAGGAGAATCCGCCGCTCGCCCCGCCGACGTACCCGAACCCGGAGGCGTGTCCGCCACCGCCGGCGGGGATCCAGCCGTAGCCCTTCGTGGTGCGCTTGCGCAGGGTGAAGCCGTCGGCGGAGAGCTGGGAGAGGGTGTAGTCGCCCCACTTGGGGATGTACTGGAGGCGGCTCGTGACGCGCTGGTCCCAGGTGGACGGGTCGGCCAGCTTCCGGCCCGCGTACTGTGCCGCCTGGACGGTGGCGCCCGGGTCGCGGCGCAGCCCGGTGATTCCCTGAACTGCCTCGCGCAGCAGGCCTGTTCCCTCGCCGCCGATGCGGATGTGGCGGTCGTAGGCCTGGTCACGCATCGGCACGGTGAAGCGGACGCCGAGGCCGCGGATGAAGTCGCCGGCGGCCTTACCCGGTTCCACCGTGCCGTCGAAGGTGATCGTGTGCACCATGCGGAAGGAGTCGGCGCCCGCGTAGAAGTAGAGGCGGATCGAGAACGGCAGCCAACTCCGGCCGCCCTTGCGGTGTTTGCCGTCGATGCGGATGACGGCGCGGACCGGGCCGTCCTGCTCGACGGTGACCTCGCCGATCACTCCGTCGAAGCGCTCGGTCTTCACGGAGCCCTGGTCCTCGTCCTCGATCTCGGGCTGCCGGATCAGCACGAGTCGGCCGTTCTTGGCGATCTCCGTCGACCCACGGGTGACCGACTTGATGAGAGTGGAGCCGTTCTTGCCGATCCTCGCGGTGATGACCCCGGTCGACACGTCGATGGTGCCGCCCCTCTTGTCGACGGTGACCTTCTTGTCGGGGGCGGCCGTGTCCCCGGCGGCGAGGGTGAGCTTGCCGGAGCCCGAACTCACCGCGTGCGCCGTCCACTTGAGCGATCCGTCGGGCCAGTACGCGATCGGCCAGGACTGCACGGGCACAGCCGTACCCTCGGCGTCCGTCAGCGCGAAGGTCTGGTCCTCCTGGTAGGTGCCCATCGGCCACGGCACCCCGACCGTCGAACCGGGCGCGGCGCCGAGACCGCCGTCCTCCAGCCAGTCGAGGGTCACCGGATCGCCGTCGGCCGCCGCGGCTCTCGGCGCGGCCTGGGCATCCTTCGCGCCCAGCGCCCAGCTGAACTGCGCGGCGGCTCCGGCGACGGCCGCCGCCTTGAGCAGGGACCTGCGGGGAATGGGAGACATGGCTTTCCTTTCCGTGCGGGAAGCTTTCTTCAAGTCCGACTGGTCAGGGGCATGACATATAGAGGTACGACGCCGGGAACACGCCGACCTGGTGCGGGGCACCGCCCGCCCGTCAGCGGTGCCGGTACCGCTCCTCCACCGCGACGGCCGCCGCGGCGACGGCTCCCAGCACGGGGACCGCCAACGGTGCGATGAGCAGGGCGGAACAGCCGACGAGGACCAGCCCGCCGACCAGCAGGAAGGAACCGGCCGGGTCGAGCACCGTACGGCGTCCGGCGTCGGCGAGGAGCGCCCGCCAGGTGTCCCCCGGCGACCAGACCGCCGCCGCGCGCATCCCGGCGACGACGATCCCGAGCAACGCGAACACCCCGGCGGCCCCGACTAGTTGCCCACCGGGCAGCCCGGCGCGCACGGCCTGGACGTCCACCCATACGACGGCCACCGCGCCCCACCCAGCGATTCCGACGACCCACCCCCCGCGCACAGCGGCCCGGAAGTCAGCGACGAACTCCCGCCAGCCGCCGCCCACATGACCCGTCCGACGCCTCAAGTGCCGCGACCCGGCGGCGAATGCGGCGGGATACGTGACAACTCCCGCCGATGCGACGGCTATCCACACCCCGGTGAGCAGACATTCGGCGAAGACCCCGAACCGCTCGGCGAGGACCGACTCCCTGTGTGCCTTCACGCGTGCTTCGGCCACCGTCTCAGCCCTTCAGTCCGGAGGTCGCCATACCGTCGATCAGGTACCGCTGGAAAGCGAGGAAGAACAGCAGGACCGGCAGCAGCGCGACGAGGGACATGGCGATCATGCCGCCGTAGTTCGCGGCCACGCCGTCGGAGTCGCGGAACATCATCAGGCCGAGGGAGACGGTGTACTTGCCTGGCTCATTGAGGTAGATCAGCGGGCCCATGAAGTCGTTCCAGGCGTTGATGAAGGTGAAGATCGCGCTGGTGATGAGCGCGGGCCGGCACAGCGGCAGCACGATCGACCAGTAGATGCGCAGATGTCCACAGCCGTCGAGCCGGGCGGCCTCGTCCAGTTCCTTCGGCAGGTTGCGCATGAACTGCACCATGAGGAAGACGAAGAAGGCCTCGGTCGCCAGGTACTTGCCGAGCAGCAACGGAACGTAGGTGTTGACCAGTTGGAGCTTCTGGAACATCACGTACTGCGGGATCAGCAACACGTGGTACGGCAGCAGGAGCGTGCCGATCATCAGCGAGAAGAGCAGGTTGCGGCCGGCGAACCGGATGCGGGCGAAGGCGTAGGCGGTCAGGGAGCAGGAGATGAGGATGCCGACGACCGAACCGAGGGCGTAGAAGAGGGAGTTCTGGAAGAAGGTCCAGATCGAGATGTCGGCGATGCCCTTGGCCAGGCCCTTGAAGTTGGCGAGGATCGGGTGCCCGGGGAACAGTTGCAGGCTGTTGATGACGTCCTTGCTCGGCTTGAACGAGGCGCCGATCACCCAGACGACCGGGTAGAGGACGACGGCGAGGACGGCCAGCGCTCCGACGTGCCAGACGAGCGAGCCGGTGCGCCTGCGTCCCAGGCCGGGCGACTTCGCGGCGGTGGTGACACTCATCGGGCGGCTCATCGCGCGTCCTCCTCGTAGTGCACCCACTTCTTCTGCGACCAGAAGAGGACGGCCGTCACGAGCGCCACGGCGAGCAGCAGCATCCAGGCCATCGCGGACGCGAAGCCCATCTGGGCGTTCTTGAAGCCCTGTTGGTAGAGGTAACAGGTGTAGACGAGCGTGGCGTCGGCCGGTCCGCACTGGGAGTTCGAGACGACGTACGCCGAGCCGAAGATCTGGAAGGAGTGGATGGTCTCCAGCAGCACGTTGAAGAACAGCACGGGCGAGATCATCGGCAGCGTGATGTTCCAGAACCGGCGGAAGGGCCCGGCCCCGTCCATCGCGGCTGCTTCGTACAGCTCCCTCGGCACCTGCTTGAGCCCGGCGAGGAAGATCACCATCGGCGCGCCGAACTGCCAGACGGTGAGCGCGACCAGGGAGTAGAGGATCCAGTCGGGGTCACCGACCCAGCCTCCGACATGGGAGCCGAACAGGTTCTGCGTACGGTCCACTACGGCGCCGTCGGAGAAGAGCGACCGCCAGACGAAGCCGATCGAGACGCTCGCGCCGATGAGCGAGGGGGCGTAGAAGGCGGCCCGGTACAGGGCCTGGCCGCGGCGGCTCTGGGCGAGCAGCATGGCGACGCCGAGGGCGAGCAGCAGTTTCAGCGGGGTGCCGATGACGACGTACTTCGCCGTCACCTCGACCGACTTCTGCCACCGGGGGTCGTCGAACATCCGGGTGAAGTTGTCGAAGCCGATCCACTTCGGGCTGTCGAAGAGGTTGTAGTCGGTGAACGCGAAGTAGAGCGAGGCGACCATGGGCCCCGCGGTCAGCAGCAGGAAGCCGGCGATCCACGGGGACATGAAGAGGTAGCCGGCGAGGTTCTCGCGGCGCCCC